>CBHEUU010000668.1:0-3011 GCA_965990355.1 uncultured Chitinophagaceae bacterium | reverse complement strand
CTACTTCGTGCACCTGTTCGGTGGCCGGAATGGGCAGGTCTGTCACGGCATCTATCTTTGCAAGGATGGGCATGATGGGTTCATAGCCGCGTTTTTCAATGGCCACTGTATCCATTCCTGATGCATAGAAATCCCCTACTTTCTGTTCGATGCTGCCTGCGGGGTTATTGGCTGCGGCTACACTGTCTAATATTCCCTGCAAGCGGATCCGTTGGGGAAAGTTCAAAAATGAATAGGATCCAACTCCTGACTGGCTGGGTGGAATGGTTGCGCTGTCATACCAGGTTTTGTTGACGTACATGAAAAAGTTATCGCCGGGTTTTGTGGTGGAGTCGATACCGGTGATCGCTACGTGGCTGGGAGTCTGGTCAGTTGTTTGTTTACAGCTTATAGCCAGGATGGCGATGAGGGACAACAAAAACAGTCTTGTCATATGGGTTGATTTAAGAAATGGAGGAATGGATTAAATGTACGGAAGGGAGGTTAATAATGGTGGGGGATTCGGGAAAAATATTAAGAAGACTGAAATGGGTTTTTGACGTTTGTCGGCAGTGATGCTTGATCGGGGGAGACCAGGTTGAAACGGGCGACAAGATGATGATCGGGGTTAAACATCTTCCAACTCATGCAACCCATCCTCCAAAGATGCACCAAACGCGACCGCAACCGCGAACACTTCTGGATATTATGTCTCGACTCCGGTCAAAACGTAAGTCACCTTGAGCTCCTCGGTTTAGGCACACAACGATCTGTTCAGATCGATCCAAAGGAAGTATATCATCTCACCTTACTGAAAGATGCCTGTTCTATCGTCGCCATTCATAACCACCCCAGCGGTCGGCTGAAACCTTCTCATACGGACAAGGGGGCCACAAAGAAACTGCTGGCAGTAAGTCAGTTCATCAATATCAAACTGCTGGATCACCTGATCATTTCGGAAGATAATTATTTTAGTTTTATGGACGAAGGAGTGTTTGAGTTACTGAATGCTGAAGCAGCGATTATGTTCAGCAGCGCACCAGTCTCAGAGTGAAACAGATCAATAACTGGAAAAACTATTTATTTGAAGCAATATACACCTTGCAATCATATATAACGTTCTGTGGAAATGACCACCACCCACAAATCCAGTAACTATACAAATATTAAAGGGCCACTAAAGTGACCCTTTAATATTTTACCTGCAATCTTAATCAGCCTGAAGCTGAACAGCGGAATAGCAGGAATGCATCGCAAATGTAGTAAATAAGTTTATAAAAATAATATCTTTAGTAATTCTTAGCATTTTTTAGCAATCCTTAGTACCCAAACCTTATCCACCGATGCCAAATAGTCGATTAAGTACGGCTCTCTGTACCAAGATTTAACCGGTATATGGCCTATTGCCGCCAAAATAAAGCAAGGGCATTAAAGCTGTACCGGGCAAATCTGCTTCTTTCACAGAAACTATATGCCGTAATCGGTCTGTTTGAGGTGATACTACGGAATTCAATCGACCGTCATTATCGCAAGCAGTTTGGTAATAATTGGATGGAGCTGGCAGTACAACCAGAAGGAATGTTTGATGGAGCTGGATGCGAAGAATCTTACCATAGCATCCAGGAAATTATTTATGCCTTGAACATCAGGTTTGATGAAGACGCCGCAGTGGCCAGATCCACATTTGGGTTCTGGACTTATCAGTTCTCTCCCAAAGTATTCGCCGCTACCGGAAGCACATTGCTGAACATATTTACAAAGAGGCCTTACGGAATAAAGCAAAAAGATATATTTCAACATCTTTTTAAAATTAATGAGATCCGCAATCGTATCGCTCACTACGAGCCCATCTGCCTGGAGTCCAAAACACAGACTATTTCTACAGGATATGCTTTACGGCGTTATAATCTGATTATTGAATTACTAGAATGGCTTGGCTGCGATCCTGGTAAAATATTATATGGAGTTGATGGAGTAATGCAAGTCATAAAAAAGATAAACACGCTGTGAAATCTTGAAATGGGAAATGATCTGCAACACCAAAAGTTGTAGTTAGTAAAATTGCCTTGATATTCGGAATATGTTGATTAAGATCGACTAGAACAAATTTATCGTGGTAGATCTTGCTGCATCAGGTGTTGGCATATTGATGATTACTTTATTAACGGTAAGCCTTCAATCTATCAAAACCGCAATCGCAAATCCTATTGATGCTTGCTATCAACGATAATAGACCGGATGATAACGAAGGTAGCATTCAAGTCGATTATCGTATTGACCCTAAGTGAAGAGGTATTTAGTTTAGCAGGCGATCAAAAGCGAATCTCCAGTTTCTGGGAAACCAATTTATTGTCCTTATAATATTCAAAAATCCACCCGCCTTCTTTCTTAAATACAATGCCGTTAGATGGCCCGCCTTCCGCTATAAAGTAATCCTGCACGGAAGTCTTAAGCAATATCAGTACTTTCTTCGGAGTTATATCTACCAACTGGTATCCATTGGGAATAGCCTGAGCATATAAAGTGCCAGCGATTTCAGTAACTGCAGTTGGTGCAGCGGACGAGGCAGGAGTCGGGGCAACAGGTGTAGTAATGGCAGGTGTAGCAGCAGCCTGTTGCGTTGTCGTTGGGAATACCGTACTATCATATTGATAAGGCGTCTCTTTCAGCGATGCAAAAGCATTTCTCAAAGCTTCATTGTATGCCACCGGATATTCTTTTTCCCTGCTTTTTCCTTCTTTGCTTTTGAAGATAATGTTACCCTGGCAGTCTTTCAACAGCAGTGTAAGATTCGTAACAAACACTCCCTTTTTCTCCGTTACTTCAGCCGTCAACGCATTGCATTTGTTGGCGACCACTTCAGACGGGGCCTTGCCATCACCCACAAAAGCAGTAAATCCTTTTTCTTCCAGCAATAGTTTTGATATCGTATTCAATCCATACTGATTAGTTTCCCGGGAGAAACTGAATCTTTCGGGCACCATCACATATTTATAATTGTTGAGCGTGCTCTGTGAATAAGCTGTCGCAGT
>CBHEUU010000667.1:0-3020 GCA_965990355.1 uncultured Chitinophagaceae bacterium | reverse complement strand
ATCAAGAAAACCGCTCCAGGAGCGGTTTTCTTGATTTTACCAGGTAGTGGAACAGGACTGCCTGCATTTTAATTTTGCCAATCCATCGCAATCCTTATTTTTGCAACGTTATTGCAAATAATAAGTGATTCCCGCTACATCATATAACCGCATTCTTGCTGCGCTTTTACTTGCCCTCTACGCATTTATAGCAATGCCGGTACAGTTGTGGCATCACCATGGTAATATCAATATTACTGTCAGCAGCTATAAAAAGGATTTCCCTCCCGGAACTGCAAAAGTGTTTGCATCGCACGCAAACGGGCTCTCCCATGACGGACATTGCGCTGTTTGTTCCCATAAATACTCACCTCTCACTGATCATACGTTTACGGTATTCGCTCCCCTTGTTATTTATTCAAGGGTAACTCATGCAGAATACCAGTCTCACAATGTTTCGGCACCTGCCTTTTGTTTTCAGAGCAGAGGCCCTCCTTCCCTGCTTTAATATTATCTGTTTGCACTGATAGCAGCTACGCTGCTATTGATGATGCGTGTTTGTTATCAACCATCTAAATCAATTTATAATTATGTCTGTATTACAAGCTGTACAGCTTGGCAAGCAGTACTATGGTACTGCTGCGCTAAGCAATCTCAATCTGTCTATTGAAGCGGGTGAGATATTCTGCCTGCTCGGTCAGAACGGTGCGGGTAAAACCACTACGATCAACCTGTTTCTTGGCTTTATTGAAGCCAGTGAAGGAAAGGCACTCATCAAAGGTGTGGAAGTTAAACCTAACGATACTGCTACCAAAAATATGATCGCCTATATACCAGAAGTAGTGCAATTATATGGCAATCTCAGCGGTATCGAAAACCTCGATTTCTTCAGCCGGTTGGCTGGTTTTAAATATTCTCCTGATTTATTAACCGGTTTTCTGAAGAAAGCGGGGTTACAACAGGAAGCACATCAAAAAAGACTTTCCACTTATTCAAAAGGCATGCGCCAAAAAGTGGCGATCGCCATTGCATTGGCAAAAAATGCGGATGTGATTCTGATGGATGAACCTACCAGCGGTCTTGATCCGAAAGCTACGGCTGAGTTTACCGCAATATGCCAGGAGTTGGCTGCAGAAGGCAAAACTATTTTTATGGCTACGCACGATATTTTTAATGCGGTAAATACAGGTACCCGTATCGGTATCATGAAGCAGGGCTCATTGGTCCACACCATCAACACCAAGGAAATAACAGCAGAGGAACTGCAAAAATTATATCTGGAGACTATCTAAAGCAACCATTCATTATGAAGCAAATTATATTCCTCTTTGTTGCCCTCTCTGCATGGATAGTGGCTAACGCCCAGCAACGGATGACCGGAAAAATAACAGACGAAAACAAACAGCCCCTTCACAACGTAACAGTAACACTTACTCAAAAGGCAAAAAGCATAAGCACCACTACCAATGATGATGGTATTTACGAATTCACCGGATTAGCAAATGGCCGTTACGGAATTGCCTTATCAGCGATAGGATACGAAAATGTGCAGGACGTGATGGTGATGAGCGGAAGCTTAGTGGAGCGCAATTTTGCTCTTTCTGTTTCCACCCTGCAACTGGAAACAGTTGAAGTGATTGGGCGCAGTGCAAGGAAATATAGCAGCGATTATTCTTTCAGTGCAACCCGTACTGCTATTTTCAACAAAGACCTCCCGCAATCTATCGGCACCGTAACAAAGGAATTAATTGCCGACAGACAGGCTTTTCAACTTGCTGACGCTGTTAAGATCATTCCAGGTGTTATCCCATCCAGTTATTACAATCAATACAGCATAAGAGGGATCAGCCAGAATGAAGAAGGTCAGCTCCTAAACGGCATGCGTACCCGTCAATATTATTTTCTGCAACCGCTTACTACCAATATCGAGCGGGTGGAAGTAATAAAAGGGCCGGCCAGTGCCACTTTCGCCAGTGTTGATCCCGGAGGCAGCATCAATCTTGTTACTAAAAAGCCGTTACCATTTCACCGGAAAGAAATAAGCCTGTCGGCCGGAAGTTTCAGCACGATCCGCGGGACGCTTGACTTTACAGGGCCATTGAACAAAGAAAAAACCTTGTTATACCGTTTGAATGGCGCTTACCAGCAAGCCAGAAGCTACCGAGACCTTGTGAAAAATAATTCATTGCTGATCTCTCCTTCCTTCTCGTATATACCTGACAGCAAAACGGCAGTGAACGTGGAAATGATCCTTTCTGATCTGAACGGGAATCTCGATCGCGGACAACCGATTTTTGGAGCACAAGCTGGCGCTGATTTAAAAAGTACACCCATCAGCCTGAACCTGGGAGCTTCCAATGATTTTTTTAAGTCCAAAGAATTTATAATAATGAGTAGCCTTGCTCACAAGTTTACTGAGGGCATTAGTGTTAACCTCGCTTATATGAAACAGCTCTGGCAGGAAGATCTACAGGAACACCGCACGACGAATGCCTTTGCTGTAGATATCAACAATCAACCCCTAAATTCCCTTGCAGCGATGCAATTCGTGCAACGAAAGCAAAACTGGAACGTTGATAATATAAACGCTTATCTCAATTTTAGTTTTAAAACAGGAACGATCGGCCATCAGTTACTTGCCGGTTATGATCTGCATAGTTGGGAAAAACTGAAAGGTGGTGGACAAAATTCAGCAAGAGGTTTTTTGCTGAAAGATGGATCTGTCGCGAATTCTTTTGTGCCCGCTAATGCAGCCAACTATCAAACCATCACTTACAATGGCGTTACACTCCCCAAACCCAATGTAAATCATTTTGATCTGGCTAATCCGTCCTATACTATACGTAATGTAAATGATTATATAATGAATGGGAGAACAGCTATTCCTTCCGCTCTCACTACCAGCAATGCCATATATGTGCAGGAACAATTAAAATGGAAAAAATTCCTGCTGCTATTGAGTATCCGGCAGGAATGGTTCAGGGATATTACCAACCATGACGCTCCTAATGAACTTTCGTTTACCAACAGTAAAATACTTC
>CBHEUU010000666.1:0-3046 GCA_965990355.1 uncultured Chitinophagaceae bacterium | reverse complement strand
CTGCATTCAAAACAAAATAACCATTTCCCTGCGTTACCGAAACGGGCTGCAGCACGAGGGAAAGAACAGTTTTTTGACTAAAGGACAAGAGGGCTGCAAAAGCAAATGTTAGGGATAGAAGTATTTTTTTCATTGCGGTAGTAAAGTTTGCAAAGTAAATTTAAATGATCATAACTGAACACTTAGCGTATCCATTGCTATTCTTATCTCCTGCCTGGGATTACTGGGGCTTAGGCATTGTGAGTTTGCCGGCGTGTGATTTTATCAGGCTGGTGCTGATAGCAATTGTAGCTGCAGTGCCTGTGGCATGGTATGCAATGAATAAGTGGTTGCAGGATTTTGCTTATAAGACCAATCTCGACTGGACGATATTTGCGTTATCGGGTTTGCTGGCCATACTGATTGCCATGATAACGATCAGTAGCCAGTCAGTGAAGGCAGCATTGGTGAACCTGGTGAAGAGCCTGAAGCAATAAGACTAAACGGTTTAACCAGGCATCCTGGAAATATATTTTTCTATTTGTTTTATCTGATCAACGATCTGTGGAGTAGTTGGCTTTAACGCTTTTGCTTTGCGGAAAAATTCTTTGCTGGCGCGAAACTCGCGTTTATTCATCATGATGCTGCACATCTGGAGATAAGCAGCTGCTTCATTTTCTTTATCAGGCAAGCCTTTGCGGATAGCGCCGCGGATATAAGATTCGGCTTGTTTAAGATCATTTTTTTGCATGGCAAGCATTCCCATTTGCAGCATGCTGGCGCCTTCGGCTTCTTTCATAGGCATACCCAGGTCGAGCCCTTTCTTCATCATTTTTTCAGCGCCGTCGAAATCCTGCTTCATCATGGCGATATTGCCTTTGAGTGTATAGTACACAGAGCGGATGGGTTTGTAGAGCAGGTTAGGAAACTGGATGGAAGCCAGCACTTTTTCAGCACCGTCCATATCACCGTTTTCCATATACTCCTGTATCAGTCGTAAAGGACCAAAGAAGAAATGCCCGAGAATAAGGATCAGGCCGATAAAATACAGGGGGAAAGCGGGCCAGAAACCAGCGGCATAATTCACATATCCTCCGAGCACGACGAGCACAATGCCGATCCAGAGGCGGTATTTGATCAGGAGATTATAAAATTTCATACGTTAGATAGCCTTAGATTCACTTAAAGGCTGGCAAAGATAAGCTGTTATGCGCGAATTACACTAATAAACGCGAATTGCGCGAATGCGGTCGGAATTTTGTAATGCGCTTATTTTCATTGAATTATTCATTCCCGGGCATCATTTATCTCAATCCAATATCCATCCGGGTCTTTAAACCAGATCTGTTTTACGCCATCAACGCGCAAGGTGATAGCACCTTGTTTGCCGGCCCAATCCTCATAGGGAACATGGTGTTTATTCAGGCCGGTGACAAATTGATCTACCGAGGAAACGGAGAAGCAGAGGTGGGCATTTTTATCATGCGGCATTGCTTTAGCGGCTCCGCTGATGACGTGCAAATGACTTTTAGGCCCGATGCTGAACCAGGTATGGCGGCCATCATGAAAGGGTTCGGGAATGGTGTCGAGACCAATTATATCGCGATAGAAACTCGTACTTTTTTCGAGGTCCACTACATAAATGGCAACGTGATTAAGTCGGGGCATAGGTTTGGTTTGAGCGTGGCTAAGCTGGGTGATAATGGCGAGGCCGGCGAGAAGGAGCAGCCGGGAAAAACGTGCTTGTTTCATTACAGCAATATACAGAAAGAGGTTGACCGTTGTTCGCAGAATCTTTGCATGACTGTATAGTTATCATGTAAAGGGTTTGTGTACAACGGCCAACCTCAAACAATCACCCCAGGTTCAACGATCTTAAATAAAGTATTGCCTGACAGCGGTGTTGGATTTCCTGGTCAACATACCGGAGAATAAAGGAATACACAGGCCCTGAGCCGAGTCCGAAAACAGTTTGTTTTTCCTGAAGACGGCCTTCCGGCATTTCCTCCCAGAGATTATCGATTTCCTTTGTTGTTTTATCCCAAAGCCGGAGCAATTCTTTTTTATTCATTGGCTTCGACATACTATTCCAGGAACGGCTGAAGCTGCCGGTCGGCTGCCAGTGTCCTGTAGTGATTCCCACTACTGCGGGTATAGTCATGCTAATGAGTTCCCAGACCAGTTCAGAGAATGGCTTCATCCCATTCAGCGAATAAAAGAACAGGTGATCTTCTGGAAATGATTCTATCATTTGTCTTGTCTGCAAGCGTTCATCCTGCCAGTAGGCCAGCATCACTTCCGGCGTTATAGAAACACGGTCTGCCGTTGGTGTCATTTCGCTTGTCGATATGCTTTTCATAATCAGTAATGTTTGCAGTTTTAGAAATAGGTAGTGGTTCTCATTAATAATGCCTGAATGGTCTTTTGGTTTATTTTTTCGCCGTTTATTCCCTGCTGCTCACCGAAAATATCGCCTGCACCCTTTATCAGCAGTGCAGGCAATGTTTCATCTTCGCTCGTCTTTTCATTTATTCCGATCGTTTGAGTCCCAGGATCATCTATTCTTCGAGTTTATTCGCGTTCCCAGAAATAAGGCGGTTCAATTCCCAATGCTCTCAGGTACACATATCCCTGTGCCCTGTGATGGATTTCGTTATCGATTACATAGAGCAGTAACCAGTACATGGTGCCGGGCCACTGGCCGAAAGCGACATCTTCTTCCTGCAGGCGCTCGGGTGTTACGTCTTTCCAGATACGCTGAAGCTCTTTAGTACTGAAATCCCAGCGGTCCAGCAATTCTTGTTTGGTTGTGGGCTTAGCCGCCCAGCTGGTGAGGTGCGGTAATTCTTCCACTTTTTTCCATTCGCGGTATGCGACGCCATGCAGGGAAGGGACACCCATTCCAAGAAATTCCAGTACCAGTTCACTGAAGGGGCGCATGCCACCAACAGAAAAAGTAAAGAGCTGGTCTTCAGGATACTTTTCGATTGTTTTGCGGGTGAGATTACGATGACCCATCCAATGGTTGAAAAGTTGGTCCATGTTGATAGCGGCTGGAGCGGCTGGG
>CBHEUU010000665.1:0-3051 GCA_965990355.1 uncultured Chitinophagaceae bacterium | reverse complement strand
GCCGGTAGCTAAAAGATGAAAACCGATAGCGATGGAAGAACGTTGCTTTTCTTTCATTGCCTTGGTGGGGTGTTCGTGCATGTCAATCACCTGCTCTGCATGTACCAGGTGAATGCGTTCGCGCGGCACTTTATGCTCATCAAGCAGTTTCTCTATCTGCGGCTGATCGCCGATAAGGAATAAGTTGGCGGTTGTTTTTTCTTCGCTGAGGTATTGCAGCACGCCTTTTACCGCTTCAAGCGGGGCAAGGTCGCCGCCCATCATATCAAGTCCGATGTTCATTGGAAGCGTAAAATACAAATTCTAAAAATAGAAATTCCAAATTCCATCGGGTCACTACCCAATAGATTTTGGAATTAACAATTTACGGCAGGAGATAATGGCTTATAGCCCGCCTCTTACTTTACGGGAGACTTTTCAGCCACTACTTTACCTTTATAGTAAAGCTTGCCTTCGCTAACATGCGCACGGTGACGAACATGAGTTTCGCCAGTAGTGCTGTCGGTTGTCAATGTAGCTGCGGTAGCTTTATAGTGTGTTCTGCGTTTTGCGCTTCTTTGCTGACTGTGTCTGCGTTTCGGATTTGGCATAACTCAACAATTATAATCTTTAAAAAATCGGCCGCTTGGCCTTCACAATTTAATTATCCAGGTCTTTAAATTTTTCCAATCCTTTCCAGATCGGGTTCTCTTTTTTTTCGGCTTCTTTGATCTCCAGCTTTTTCAGTATGTCAAGGGCTTTTGGATTGCAATAAGGGCCATCCGCCTTGTCGTACCCGCAGGTTTTTTGCATGGGAATGGTCAGGTTAATGAACTCATAGATCCAGTTGGCCACATCAACATGGCTTTCGCCACGGCTGATGTAATACACATCCGGGTCATCCTCCTGATCATTCATCAGCTCGGGTTCTTCCACCATTTTAACGGTGATGTTGAACTCGTCCCAAAGCTCCAGGGGTAGGTCATTGTTGCAACGGTCGCAGGTAACTTCCAGTGAACCGCCGATTTCAAACTTCAATAACATGAAGCCATTCTTTTTGTCGAGCAACAACTTTACATTCGCCCTGCAGTTCCGGAAATCCTGCTGCTGGAATGCCTCAAAGAACTTATCCGTGATCTCGTAGTTGTACTCATGCACACCGGGTTTTAATCCCACAAAAGCTATCTCAAATTCCCGGCGATAGGCCATGATCAACTTTTTAAAGAGTTGGCAAAGGTAGGGGATTTCCGCGAAAAATTCCTGATAATTGCCGGGTTTGTTTTTGGATTATTTTTGCAGGGCTATTCAACTTTAACACGCTGATCCAGAACATGTTTAAAATAAGTCTTTGTGCAGAAACTCGTATCCCGGCTATTTAAACGCCTGATGAAGAGCTGGAGCTGGGTATTACTGGTCCTGCTTTGTATCCTGATCAAATGGGTGTCCCTATATCCGGCCTGGGTGGAAAAGTATTACACCTATGGGCTCTACCCTGTAATTGGAAGTATCCAGCGGTTCCTGTTTGGCTGGATTCCTTTCAGTATCGGCGACCTCTTTTATGCGTTCCTGATACTGGTGATCATTTACCGTCTTTTCCATTTCGGAAGACTGACAGTCCGCAAGCAACTGAACCGGCGCTATTTTACTATGGCCTTGCAACAGGGAATATTCTTTTTTCTTTTTATATATGTTTCTTTTAACCTGCTCTGGGGGCTTAATTATAACCGGCAGGGCATTTCTGCGCAACTCGGTGTTAAGGTCCAGAAATATGGTCTTGCTGACCTGGACACCCTCACCCGCGTATTGCAGCAACGGCTGAATACTTATGCAGTGCAGGCCAGTCCGGAGCGCAGGGATTCTGTGAGGAAGAAAAAAGATCTTTTCCGCGAAAGCGCGATCCTTTATAATGAAGTGGCGTCCCGGTATCCCTTTCTTGCTTACCGGCCCAAATCAGTGAAGCCTTCTGTTTTCAGTTACCTGGGAAACTATCTCGGGTTCCAGGGATATTACAATCCTTTTTCCGGCGAAGCGCAGGTAAATACTACCATTCCCCGTTTTATGGAACCGTTTGTTACCCTTCATGAAATAGCGCATCAGCTTGGTTATGGCAAGGAGAATGAAGCCAATTTTGTTGCTTTTCTTGCAGGGAAGGAGAGCAGGTTGCCGGTGTTCCGGTACTCCATGTATTTTGATATGTATAATTATGCCATCAATGAAGTGGCGCGGCGTGATACGGCAATGGCGAGGCAATACCGGAAACAACTGGACTCTACAGTTATTAAAGACATACTGGAATACCGTGAATTTTACAGGCGGCATCGCAATCCTGTAGAAAACTTTGTTTCCTGGGGTTACGGGAACTTTCTTAAAGCTAACAATCAACCGGGAGGGAGGGATACTTACAATGAAGTAGTGGCGTGGTTAGTGGCGTACTATAAACGATTTGGAACAGAAGCACTATAGTTTTCGGATTACGTAGAAGATATTATTATAGGACACCCTTCCCGCCTTACCGGTAAGGCGGGAAGGGTGTACGATAATTTAAAACTTGTTCTTCCACATCATACTCTCCACGGGCTTATCAGGTTGTCCGCTATACTTCGCATTTTTCTTTTGATTGTATTTTACTTCTATTTCACCTTCTACAGGGAAATAAATGAGTTGCCCAACAGGCATACCATGATATACTTTTACCGGTTGCTTAACTGAAATTTCCAATGTCCAGTGTCCGCAGAAGCCGACATCACCTTTACCGGCAGTGGCGTGGATGTCTATACCCAGACGGCCGGTTGATGACTTGCCTTCCAGGAAAGGCACGTGTGCATGTGTTTCGGTGTATTCCTGGGTTACGCCCAGGTAAAATATATGTGGGTAAAGCACAAAGCCTTCGTCGGGTATTTCGAAATATTCGATCTCATTATGCTTTTTTGCATCCAGGATATGCTCCCTGTAAGTAGCCAGCCACCTGCCCAAATGCACATCATACGAATTACTGCCCAGGCATTCGCGGTCATAGGGTGATAACAGGATCGTTCCTTTTTCTATTTCTTCCAGTATGCGTTTGTCTGATAG
>CBHEUU010000664.1:0-3059 GCA_965990355.1 uncultured Chitinophagaceae bacterium | reverse complement strand
ACCAGCTTCCATTTTCCCTCGGAGATCACTTCAATGGTGTCGGTCACTTTAATAGCAGTCTGATCATCGATTAAATATGACGGCATCGGCAAAGTGGCCGCCAACTTTTCAAGGTTGGCGAGCGAATTCTCCGGAAACCACTCATGGTCCAAATGCGGATGCAACGCAAAATCGACCAGCCCCAGCGATTTATCGCTTTCCGCCGGTAAAGTATGTCTATTGTAGGTTGTTCCAAAACGGGTCATCACCATGCTCCCTGCGCTCAATCCCACGTAGACCATCTTGTTCAGCAACGATGGCAACAGGTCTGCCAGTCCGGACTGCTTCATCCAATAGCACAAATACTGACAGTCGCCGCCTCCCACCAGCAAGGCGTCGGTCTCCTGCAGTTTGGAAACCCAAATTTCTTGTTTGACACTGGGTAGCGCAGTCAGCTCAAGTACTCCCATCGACTTCCAACCCATTTCGCAGAAAGGGTCACCTATTGATCCGCAAATCACCCCTCGTGCTATTTCGCTGCCGCCGGACAAAGCATATATCGCAGTGGGAACGAAAAGAGCGGTCGCTTCAGTAACCGGTTTGCCTAAGAGGTCAACCAGCGCGTTGTGAATGCTTGGGTTGCTTATGCCGGCGGAAGTGAGAAGAAGTTTCATAATTTCTTTCTTTGATTATATTGACATTCGCTTGATAAATTATCCCGGGGGTGTCAATAGCTAAAGTTAAATCAAGCCTGGAGACAAATCGTGATTCGACGCATTTACCCCTCTAGATTGTCATGATCGCCCTTCTTTTTGAACAAACTCCATCCACTGGTCTTACTATCCTTAAGTAGTATAACTTTGGCAAAACTTTTTTTGAAACATTATTAGCTTAACCAAAGGAATATGAAACATTTTACCGGTCTGCTGCTTCTGCTGTTTGTTGCCCGTTTTTCGTATAGCCAGCAAAACAGCGAAAAGCAGGCTATACAAAAGGTGCTGGACACATTCATGAACTGTATTATAACAAAAGACAGCACAAGATTCTATACGCTTTTTCATGGCGAGCCTGTGTGGGTAGGTAGTATTATGTCGCAAACCCACCAGAATGACAAGAAGAAAAATGCAAAAGCAAAAGATTATTTCACCAGCGATTACAAAAGTTTTATACGCAGCATCTACGAAGATAGTTGCGAAGAAAAGTTTTACAACATCCGTATTACAGAAGACGGATATATAGCCACGGTGTTTTTTGATTACAGCTTTTGGATGAATGGCAAAAAGCTGAACTGGGGTGCCGAAAACTGGGGACTGATCAAAATCAATGGCGTGTGGAAGATAGTCAGCGTTATTTTTTCTGTAGAAGAAGAACCTATCAGGCCGGAACCATCGCATCGCTCATCTCCCACGAAAACAACAACAAATAAGTACAAACCGAAATCAAGTGGTAACAGTGGAAAATGAGAACCTTTCATGACTAAAACAGAAATCACCGGCATTGCACCATTCTTTATCGTAAAGGATGTTCCGGCTGCACTTAAGTTTTACCGGGACAGCCTCGGATTCGACATCACGTTTCAGGGACCCACGGAAGACGATATCTTCTTCGGCATTGTTCAACGGGGCGCGGCGATGATCATGATGAAAGACATTGGCGTCGACCCCGTGCCCAACTACACACGGGATATCAAAAAAGGAATTGCCCGCTGGGACGCTTACATTCATGTCCCCGACCCTGATGCACTGGCGGCTGAATTCGCAGAGCGCAATGTTGAATTCTTTCAATCACTCAATAACAATGACGATGGTTTGCGGGGATTTGAAATTAAGGATGCTGATGGATATCTATTGTACTTCGGACGTCCTCAACGCGGATAGGCCGACATTATAACAAAGGATTATTTCTGCTGGTGTATGGAAAACAAAAACAGTAGCATCTGTTTTCCAAATCATACACCAACCATGAGACGCTACTTCTTAAAAACCCTGTTATTCGGGGTAACACTCCCCCCATGCACCCAAACGACCATTCCACCGGTTTATGAAATAACCGGACAGATACCTTTACCTAACGGCTATTCAAGAACAACCGCACAAGCCGGTTCTTTTTCCGAGTGGCTGCGAAAGGTAAAATTGAAACCGGACAATACTGTTTACCTGTACAACGGCGTCCCCAAACAGAACCAGGATGCACAATTTGCTGTACTGGATGTCAGCGTTGATAAAAAGAACCTGCAACAATGTGCTGATGCCACAATCCGCCTGTATGCAGAATACCTTTACAGTCTGAAAGAATATGCAAAGATCTCCTTCAAAGCCACAGACGGAACTACAATGGACTATCAAAGCTGGCGGGAAGGTCATCGTTTTGTATTGCGTCAAAATCGTCTTCAAAAAGTAAAAACGGCTTCTGCATCGGATAAGCGCGAAAGTTTTGACCAATACCTGGAAGTTGTGTTTAGTTATGCAGGCACTTTATCCCTAAGCAGAGATCTGAAACGGGTAAATAATATAGCTGATATAAAACCCGGTGATGTGTTTGTTGAAGGAGGCAGCCCTGGTCACGCAGTTATTGTAATGGATATTGCAAGCAATGCTGCAGGAAAGAAAATATTTATGCTGGCACAAAGCTATATGCCCGCACAGGATATCCATATCTTAAAGAACCCGCAGACTGGAACGGCCTGGTATAGTACGGATTTCGGCAGCCTTCTCCGCACACCGGAATGGATATTTCAAAGAAATACGCTGCATAGTTGGAAATAGCTGAAATATGTTAAAGAAGGTTTTGATGCCCGTAAATTTCCCATTCTGCAACTGTTTTAAACGATTGATAAATGGAAACATTTTTTCTACATTTATCGCATGAAAGAATATAAAATAGTTAAAGGTTGGGCAATTTTTATTTACATATTCGCCCCTTTATTAATAGTGTTATTCGGCTCATTGCTTGTACTGCTTTTTACGGAAACCTCGGGAAATAATTTAAAATTTCTCTGGATCCTGGCACCTATTTCACTTGCAATGTTAGCAGCAATGGTTGTTGGAATTTTAGACACCGCTCACGGGAAGTTCATAATT
>CBHEUU010000663.1:0-3065 GCA_965990355.1 uncultured Chitinophagaceae bacterium | reverse complement strand
GGTTTTGGTCAGGTATGCATTAGCTCCCATTTCCATCATCTTGGTAATCATCTCCTGGTCATCATACATTGTAAGTACAATGATCTTAACGCTCTCATACTCTTTTCGGATCATGCTTATAGCATTGATGCCGTCAACTTCAGGCATCCGTATATCCATCAGGATAATATCAGGGAGTTTAAGCTGGAGCTTATGCATCAGGTCTTTTCCATCTTCTGCCTCCCAAAGTATCTTGAGGTATTCCTTGTCTTTGAGCGACATACGTATACCGTCCCGGAAAATTTTGTGGTCATCAGCGATGGCCACTTTAATCTGCTGAGTTGTCATAGTAAGCTTTGGTTTATGCAATCAACTGTATGGCAGCCTGTCATCAGCAAACGCACAAAACAACTTTACAGACAGGGTGGATGTATTTTTCCGATGCCAAATGTAGTTTTTTTTACCTTCCCTATTCTTTTCAGTTTCAAAAAATTGACCCTGGCTATTATTATTCATCATTATAATATGCTGCAAAGAGGTCTTGATAAAACAACGACAGAGTCGTAGTAATGGTAAACTAAAAATCGAAACCTTACGATCGTTCACGTAAAAGCCGATAAAATGAAACACAGCAATAATGCTCTTGTGCACACAGGGGTGTGGATATATTTTTGTTTCAAGTTGATTGACGAGGATTAGCCCCTCAAATCCATCCAATATCCTGAATCCCGCTAACCACGGGTTAAACCGTCCATAACATGATTTCCTTTATCCATTGAAGAATCTAAGCGAAATCCAATGTCAATCAACTTCTTTTCTTTGACCCGATCGGCCTAGTATGTGGCCGAAAATACACACAATAGCCCACCTCTTTTATCCACATGGGTTAATAAATCCTCGCACATCGAAAATTTTCGAGCAAAATCCCTATTTAATTATTGGTAAAAATACTATTTTTACATGGTAAAATCACCTGATTTAGTGCGTTTATTTTCTTAGTAAGATTACACGAAACCCTTTACCAGACTGCATTTCACCTTCTTATAGGGGTTTTATAGTAAGAAAAGCTCTGTAGAAATACCCGCCTTTCAGTCCAATTTTTACATCCGGAATCGATTCAAGCACCTTAAAAAGCGTTCACTGTTATGAAAAAGTTCACCGTTTCAAGAGCTGTGATTAGAATTGAAGATCTTTCTGGACTTATTTGGGAAGAATAGGTCATTAAAAGTTTTAATCCTTTAAAAGTTTTTCTATTTTTGGCCAAAATCCAAAATATAGAAAGACTTTTTTACTATATAGTCACCTATTCCTACCTAGTATTCCCCCTATATTTTTTGTTCAGTAAAAACAGAAAAGGATTACCACTTTTGCTGTGTATCTATGGGGTAATAGTGTTTTCTTACCTGAGTTTGTTCAATTACCTGCAGGAAGAGCGCGCCTATTCATCCATGCTCCTTCTGCAAAACCTGTTCACACCTTTTGAATATCTTATTTTTACAGGTACCTTTTTTCTTTCAGCTAATAAAACGAAAAAACGCTGGTTGATCGGGTTGTCCGCAGCCTTTATTTCCTTTTTGCTTATTCTTTTTATATTCTACCCTATCCGGCTTGACTCACATTTGATATTGGATACCATACCTGTTAGCATCGAAACCATATTGATATTTATTTACATATTCTTTTTCCTGTACGAGCATTCCAAAACCGATAATTCAGATGTTATCTATAATAATTACCTGTTCTGGGTTTCTGTTGGCTTGCTCCTGTACATGGGAGGTACATTCTTCTTTAATATCCTGGTGACCCAGATGTCACTGGCTGAATTCGACAATTACTGGCATTTCACTTACATAGCTGAAATACTCAAAAACATATTATTCCTTGTTGCTTTGCTAAAAATTTCACCTGCCAAAAAAAAAGACTTTCTTCCACAGGCACGAATGCCATACCTAGATATTGATATGAATTAATTCCCTATTTTACATTTTATGTTCTTCTTGCAAGCCACCAACCCATCCTCAGGAGTATCCTCTGTGCTTTTTATTGGCACAATGGGAATGCTGGTATTGACCGTAGGGCTTGTATTATTCATCATTTTTCACCAGCGCAAAGTATCCCGCTACCAGCGCACTTTGCAGAAAATGGAAGAAGAACAACAGAAGATCCTCCTCAACGCTTCCATCAAATTGCAGGAAGAAGAACGCCAGCGACTGGCTGCAGATCTTCACGATGATGCCGGCCCCCTCCTGGCTACAGCCCGCCTTTACCTTAACGAGAACCTTGTTAACCAGGATAAAGCCACACAGCTTCAGTCTATTTTCCAGGCAAGACAGATCATTGACGATACGATCCAGCTTGTACGGAACATCAGCCATAGCCTGATGCCCCCAACCCTTAAAAATTTCGGGCTTGAATCAGCTGTGAACGACCTGTTCCAAAAGATCAGTGGCTCCGGCAGCATGAATGCCAGCAGCCGCTTTCATGATTATAAAGACCGCCTGAAACCTGAAAAAGAACTGATAGTATTCCGGATCGTGCAGGAACTTGTAAATAATATTCTTAAACACAGTAGCTCCAGCTTTATCCACCTCACCCAGAATGTTCATGGTGATAAATTCTATCTCCGTATACACCACGACGGTCGTGGTATTATACAAACTGACTTCGATAAACTAAACAAAAGCAATATCGGTCTGGGTCTGAAAAATATCAGCAGCCGGTTACGTGTGGTTCAAGGCAGCATCTACTTTGAGAAAGATATTTCGCAAACTTACTATAAGGTTACCATAGAATTGCCTAAGGACGAACCCTATCAATAAGTGCTGTTTATTTGCTAATTTTATCCTTTATCTGATATCTGATACTTATGGGAATCATCAAGGTAGCTATTGCAGACGATCATAAAATCTTCCGAAAAGGGGTGATCCTTTCCCTAAGGCCCTTTACTAATATCAAGTTTGTACAGGAGGCAGAGAATGGTGATGAATTACTCAATGGCATAGCTCAATCCGAACCAGATGTAGTACTGATGGACCTGCGCATGCCCGGCAAAGACGGTATTGAAACCACTAAGATCATCAGCAAAC
>CBHEUU010000662.1:0-3066 GCA_965990355.1 uncultured Chitinophagaceae bacterium | reverse complement strand
GTGTCGGGAAGGGAAATAAAAGATATAGAAGATTATTCGAACAAGATCGTCACCAAACTAAAGACCATCCCCTTCTTACGGGATGTACAGATTACGCAACCGTTGAAATTCCCGGTCGTCACCATTGCTATTGACAGAATAAAAGCGTCACAGTTAGGATTGAATGTTCAGGATATTGCCCGTTCAGTAACAGCAAGTACTTCTTCCAGCCGCTTCACCGAAAAAAACCAATGGCTGGATGAAGAAAAGGCATATACCTATCAGGTGCAGGTGCAGGTACCGGAATACGTGATGAATACCATGGATGAGTTAAGGGAAATACCGTTGGTAAAAGGGCAATCCAGTCCGGTATTAGGAGACATTGCCGCTTTCAATATACAAAACGTTCCCGGTGAATATGACCGCAGCGGGCCAAGAAGATTTTTGACCGTCAGTGCCAATATTCACCAGAAAGATCTCGGTGCCGCAACTGATGCTGTAAAAAAAGCTTTAAAGGATATTGAAGCTCCGCCTAGTGGTATGAAAACGGAAGTTAAAGGTATGTCCAGCCTGCTTACTGAAACCCTGGATAGCCTTCAGGTCGGGTTATTATTTGCCATACTGGTCATGTTTTTATTACTGGCAGCAAATTATCAATCATTCAAATTATCTCTTACCGTACTATCTACGATACCGGCCGTGATAGCCGGTTCACTGCTCATGTTGATCATGACCGGATCCACGCTGAATCTTCAATCCTATATGGGAATGATCATGTCCACCGGGGTATCGGTTGCGAATGCGATATTGATCGTAACCAATGCGGAAACGCTGCGCCTGAATTACCGTGATGCCACCAGGGCTGCAGTGACCAGCGCTTCAATACGCTTGCGGCCCATATTAATGACAAGTTTCGCCATGATAGCCGGAATGATCCCTATGGCTTCAGGGATGGGTGAAGCAGGCGAGCAGTCTGCGCCATTGGGCCGCGCCGTCATAGGAGGACTTGCAGCCTCGACGCTGGCAGCGCTTTTTGTACTGCCTCATGTCTTTGCATGGGCACAAAGAAGATCAAACCTGCATTCTTTATCACTGATGCCGGAAGAAAACGAAAAAGGACTATCCAATTAACCATTAAAAAAAGTATCATCATGAGATATATCTTTTTGGCCACCACCATTATTTTCTTATTGACAGCCTGCTCCGATCAGCAAAAACCCGTAGATATTACTGCCGGATCAGCTACACCCGACCACAGCAAATATGAAATAGGAAAAGTAGTGGAACAACCACTGGCCAGCTATGTAAGGCTGCCGGGACAACTCAAGCCATTTGAAGAAGTAAACATTTATGGAAAAGTAAACGGGTTCGTAAATGATGTATTGGTAGACAGAGGCTCGGAAGTCAGAAAAGGCCAGGTGCTTGTGACACTGGATGCTCCGGAACTCCGATCGCAGTTGCAATCTGCGATGTCAAAGTTTGTTCAGGCCCAGGAGAATGCCGCAGCAAGCAAAGAAAAATACCGGAGGTTAAAAGAAGCCGCTAAAGAGCAAGGTGCAGTGGCCCCATTAGATCTTGATATTGCTTTATCCCGTATGAAAGCGGATGAGGCAATTGTTAACTCCGAAAAGTCCAATGTAGAATCCATGAGCAATATTGAGAATTACCTGACTATAACAGCGCCATTCACAGGCGTTATTGTACAGCGGAATATCTCCGCTGGCGCATTAGTTGGACCGGGAAGCAAATCCAATGATCAGCCGATGCTGGTATTGCAGTACCTTGAAAAACTCCGGCTGGAAGTTTACATCCCTGAAGCGTATGTTGATAAGGTAGATCTCACCAGCCCCGTATCGTTTGTATTTAATGCAATGCCCGGCCAGGAACACAAAGCTACCATCAGCCGCTCCGCCAATACACTTACCAATATGCGTTCCGAAGCGATCGAGATCGATATAAATAATAAGAACCAGCAGCTAAAACCAGGTATGTACGCAGAAGTAAGGATTCCTTTGTTGTCTGAGGCCAAATCATTGTTGCTACCAAACCATGCCATCGTCCGATCGACTGAGCGGCAATATGTAATTGCCATCAGGCAGGGAAAAGCCGTATTCGTAAATATCCAGGAAGGCTTACGTGCGAAAGATTCAACTGAGGTGTTCGGCGACCTGTCAGATGGAGATGAAGTATTACTACATGCGACTGACGAAATAAAAGAAGGAACGGTGATCAGGTAACCTGCAGGATCTGGAATGACTTAATAAAATAATACTGAACGGCACTATTAATGACTATTTTAATAACCTAAACAGCTTTAATCATATGAAATATTGCCTGTTTTATCTGATGTTATTATTGCTATGCACTTCGTTGAACGCTCAAACTGTTCAGCCTACACTGGAGCAAAATGGCATTTATGCTAAAGATTCAGATTACCTGCATCATCATCTTACAAATGGCTTTGATAATAAGAAGAATTATAAGTTGAATGACAACAAAAAGAATTTTCTTTTAGTGAAAAGGGATTCAGTGACGGAGAAGTATTATTATGATGATATCTGGGGTTACAGGAAAAATGGTGTTGATTGGAGGATTTATAATAATGACTATTACAAAGTAGATTATGCCGGGAAAATATGGCTTTATGAAATGCCGGGCTATGGAGCGAGTGAAGGTGCACGGGTATCACATTATTTCAGCAGGTCCGCATCAGGAGCTATTCATCCCATAACAAAGAAAAATTTGATCGACGCTTATCATGACCGAACAGAGTTTGTAAATAAAATACACCAACTCCCTCTAACCAGATCCATCTTTAAATGGGACAAAGAACATAATAATTTTCTGTTTGTCAGCTGGCTTTAAGAGCCATTAGCCACTCCCTTATCCCGGCGGTTTCCTTAACCTGAGGCCATCCGCCTTTTCATCGCCGATTTTGTCCTGTTAATACGATTTTACCGTTTTCCGGCTAAATACATAATCCAATTTTGTAAAAAATAAAATAAATGAAATCTTTATTGAAAATCGCATTATTACTGATCGCAATTTATTCAACTGGAAAGGCCAGCGCCCAGTCCAAACTGACAG
>CBHEUU010000661.1:0-3079 GCA_965990355.1 uncultured Chitinophagaceae bacterium | reverse complement strand
GCAAACAGGAATATATCTTTTGAACGCATAGACAGGAGATTCCCATCCGGCTTTAAAAATTTCATCTTTTTACATTCCATACTTACCCTGGAAAGAGCATCTATTTCAAATGAACAATGAAATTCCCCGTTCTTTACAAAAACATTTTTCTCCAAAATTGGCTGGAAAGAAAAATCGCTAACCAATATAGTCATAGTATCATTTCCGATACCATTCAACTTACCCTGGATGGCCACTGGTTTTTGTTGGGCAATTACTGGTTGGAGAATGGCCAGGCAGATGGCAAGAAAAAAGATTTGAAATTTTGGTTGTATGATCATACAACCCAAAATAATAAAAACAATCGGTTCCGTTTGTTAAAAATCCATTCGTGCTAAATCCTAAAAAACCTCTCCAAAAACAAATGTCTTTAAAGAGGTTTCTGATTGAAATATCCTTCCTTTACAATTAGTAATTTTTATTCCATCTGAACTTTCGCTGTCTCCCTGCCCTTCCTTCCGGCAATTGTCAACAGGTATATACCAGCCGGCGGTTTCTGCTTAATTTGCCAGGTATATTGATGCACACCTATCACTTCAATCATTTTTTGAAAGAGTATTTTTCCCTGCAGATCCGTCAGCGTCAGCACCGTTGCTTCATCAAGATAAGCAGAACGGATATTAAGCAAGCCTGTGCTGGGATTGGGAAAGACTTTACTGTTAATTAAAGGCAGTTGCGATGCTGCAGCAATAAGAGCAGGGCCACGTAATGTATTGCCATCTGATGCAGGTGTAAACCAACCCAACGACGTATACGAGCCACTGCCCGACACTACCTGGCTGGAAGTAGCGGAACCGGAAGCCATTGCATCATACACACCTCCCTGTGAACAGGATTTGCCAATCAGTGTAAAGGAACTGCCATCATCACTTCCATAATCTATGCTGATGGATGAGTATTGGCCTAAGGTACCGCTTACTACAGAGCCCTGCCATCTTCTGATTGCAGAAAGACTGCTCAGGCCGGTACCAGCAGTGCCTGCCGCTGTATCAATCGCGAAGCGAATAATAAGCGTACCGGAAACAGAAGCAACACCGGAAAGGATCACTTTGCGGTTACCACCATCGGAACCAATTGGGAAAGTACGCGTCACGGCCGTTGCACCATTGCTTAATGCCACCGCTCCATCAACAAAACTGCCGGCACTGCCTGCCACACCGGGATAAGCAGTATTGGTGCAGGTCAACGTTTTGCCTGTTGCCAAATGAATGATTCCATTTGTAAGTACGATAGCTGAATTGCTTGACTTCAGGGTAACATCATCATTGATCGTTACACCCTGTGCATTGTTGATGGTGATATTATGGAAACTTCTTGAAGAAGGGATTTCATATCCTTCCGTTACTGCCTGCGGGCTATAATTTGTATTCGTGATATAATTCACGTACAAAGCAGCTGTAGCTCCCAGCGTATAAGACGAAGCAAGCGAACCCGACTGGCTGCGCTGCACCTGGCAGAAGGTGGAACTAGTGCTGCCGCCCACTACCGTATTATCCATTGTCAGGTATGCTCCATTATTTAACACACCACTGGCCAGTTGCAGAATACCAGGAATACTTACAGGCACATTCAATCTTACTCCCTGTGGATTATCTATCGTAATATTCCTGAAAACACCTGTAGTATACGTACCACTGCCACCGATACAGGTGGAATCACCTGCTTCACCCATGATCAACGTGGTACCCGTTTTGGAGAAATTGGTTGTGCCATTGTTCACTAAATTTCCTTTCACCGTTATCTTCCGACCCGTAGTTCCATTATAAGGGTTAAACACGGCACCCGCATCGATCGTTAGATCACCTGTAGTGAAAGTATTAGTGGTTGTTGTGTTGAAAGTAAGTGTGCCCGTTACTTTTGTATACGCCACCACCGGTGAAGTATTAATGGTAACAGTGCTGCCGGCAATGATCTCTACCGAATCTGCATTGGAAGGAACTACCCCACCCTGCCAACTTCCTGCAGCATTCCAGTTGCCACCAGTAGCAGTAGATACGATCCATTGCCCTATGGAAGACGGGATCACCTTGAAAGGAATGGCAGCACTGGCTAACTTGCCGTTGCCATCGTGCACATAAACATACAGCCGGTAATTACCCGTAACAGCCGGAGCCTTAAAATGACAACTATCAGCCAACTGATCGATCAGGAAACCGCTTAAAGAAGGAAGGCTGGCAGCGGGATCACCACCACTCATCACACTGCCTTCGGGGATCAGCAACCATTCATAACGTAAAGAATCATTTTCTGGATCCGTAGCAATAACACGGGCCAGGTTCACCGAATTGGCTTCAAGTATCACGGTATCTTCTGCCACTTTACCATTGCAGGTAAAATTATTCCGGCTGCTGATCACCGGTGCATGGTTGGCCGGATAAGCGCCCGTCCATACATACTGCATTTCATCTGCGCCGGCAAAAGATTCACCGAGCCGCGTGTGCAAACCGTACCAGGTCATTACATCGCCGGAAGATTGATATCCCCAGAGGAATACGAATCCTCCCAGGCAGTTATTCACCCGGTTGGCTTCAATATAATTTTGCAGCAACTGCCTGTACACAACAGCTTTCTCCGTACTCGTTTGCTCTACCAATGCACCCCAGGGCATGATCCGTTTGGGTTCAGGATTCATTTGCCAGGTGCCCCGTGGGCCAAACTCGGTGATCATATACGGTTTGACCCAGCCTGCGGTTTGCAGGTTGCCCAATACGCCAGGAAGATTCGGCGCATAACTGTTGATAGATAAAAGATCCAGTTCCGGCACTTCAGCAATGATCGTTTGCACTTTATTCACCGCTGAGTTGACAAGCACGGTAGTAGTAAGATGATTGGTATCTTCCGTATGGATCATTGCGGCAATATCATTGATCGCCGTCCACAAAGCTGTGGCCGTATCAGGATAAGATGCATCCGCTTCGTTGCCGATGGCCCAGAGCAATACAGCCGGATGATCTTTGTACAGCAGCACCTGTTCCTTCATTAAACGGAACTGCGTGTTCACCGCACCGGTATCATGATAGTTCATCTGAATACCTTTCTT
>CBHEUU010000660.1:0-3093 GCA_965990355.1 uncultured Chitinophagaceae bacterium | reverse complement strand
ATCAGGAACATCACTCAGATAAAAACTGTTCTTCACTTGCACAGGCAGGAAGGTCGGGCCAGGATTGCCTGTTACCTTATAATATATATACACCGCCATTGAATCTCCATCCAGGTATTCTGCATAACCGGGAGGAAGCGGCATAATAGCATCCAGTGTGCTGATGCTTACATCCACTTTCCGGGTGTTGGTGCTGCCACCTTGCACCGGAAGATTGTTGCAAATATAAAATGGGGTGGTGCTGCCATACAGGTACAACTCAACGCGCGCATATAAATTGGTAAGGTGACTGGCTGCCGCAGAAAAAGTATCCACTGCATAAGCATACTGGAAACTGGGGGAAGACATCCCTCCAACAAATCTTCCGTTGAATACAGCAACCACTGTATCACCCGGCATTGCCAGATCAAGTCTTACTTTAGAAAGATCAGGAGTACCCGAAGCGTCGGCCACGCCATTATTATCATTATCGGCAAAACCGAAATTGGTCCGTTGGATGCTGAATCCTGCAAATTCCATTCCTCCATATACATCGCAGGGAGGTTGGGGGCAGGCAAAACCAAGATTAGTTGTTTCTGAGAACAACCATTCTTCTGCCGTACAGGAGCTGCTGCTCTTCAGGTAACTGTTCAGGATAAGGGTGTTTCCTGTTGAAGGTATCGCACAGTCGAGTGTAAGATCATTGAAAGCAAGGACAGCATTTTGCAATGAGCTTACAGAAAAACCAGGCGTAATGGTATAAATGGCAGTAATGGTATTTGAACCTGCATTATAATTAAAAGCAGTAGGGCTTGCCAGCACTGTTCCTGTAACCGGGTTTTTCAAACTAAGATCTGATGCATTCCCGCTAAAAATGATGCTGGCAGGTAATATCAATTCAAACCTGATGGTGGAAGCATTAGCACCTGTATTGATATATACTCCGGATTGAGCTGCAGGGAAATGATAATTGAATACATAGGGCTGACCAGGCTGAAGGGTAGCAGGCAAAGAAGCCTGCGGCATCAGTTGGGTCTGTACCGGGTTGCGCAGCAATGAGGATACCGCTGTCGTTCTTCCTCCGCAGGGCGCTTCATAATCATACCGCAATAATGTACCTGCAGTAAATAATGTATTATTGACCGGAGCGGCTACCGGGCAGTTCTTTTCATTATAAGTTATAAAAACAGTATCGCCGGGATTAATGACCGGGATCTTGAAAAATATATTGCTGCTTGCACCGCCAAAGCAGGAAGCAGGCGTATTAAAGTTACCAGACAGGGTGGGAGTGAGCGTGGCCCATATACCATGCTGCCCGATCTTGTATTGGAATCCGGAATAAGCAGCCTGTGCAGATGCTACCGTAGTTGCATCAAACACCTGCAGGGCCGCAGGTGAAAGAGAGGAGGTGGAAAACAGGTTCAATGAAAGATCATTCAGGCGTACACTTCCGGCATTGGTGAGCCGGATGGTCTGCACATAATTTTCACCACGGCAGCTCAACGCTTGCAGATCGGGAATGATCTTGAGTGAAGGCACATAAGAGTTGTTCACCGTAGCGCCTGCTGTGGCAACGCCGCCTACGTTGTTAGTCATACAGGGACTGCCATCGCAGCCAAACCAGGTTGCAAACCTCGATTGAAGGTTGCAATTGCTTACCATGGTCACGTTCTCGATCAGCGTAATGCTTTGACCCTGGGTAAGTGCACCTCCCAAAAGCGTAAAAGTGGTGACTGTATCAGCCCCCACAAGAATTTTATCGGTAAGAAAGGTCCATCCGCCACTGACGGATATTCCTTTTATATATAAACCATTGCCGCTGGTATCTGTGAGGTTCACTTTTGAAACAGATCCCCAGCCATTATTAGTGATAGTGATTGTCCGGGTATAGTTATCACCCGCAGCGCCAAAATAGCTGGTGTTGGTAATATTGGTGATAGTCAGCGAAGCGCTTTGTGTATTGAAGCTATTGCTGGTAACAGATGTTGCCGGAAGGCAGGATGAGTTGAATGAATAATTGACCTGGTTATTAACGGAAGTTCCTGCACTTAACGCAGCGCAGGTGGCATAAGCTTCATAGCTTATTTCAGTAAACCCGGGTGCAGCAGGAATAGTTTGAACATTAAGTGTGGCAGTATTGCCTGAAAAAGAAGTCTCGCTTACAGTGCCTGTGCCAGTTGCTAACATAGCTGAACCATTTACATACACATAACCAACAGGCAGGTTGATGTTCAACGTGCCTTGAGTACATGCATTCACTCCTCCTACAATTTTCACCTTGAATACAGCATTGCCGTTGCACACGTTTACGGGTACGGATGGAGCGCCGTAGTCAGGTTGCAATGTTTGTGCAACTGATGAGTTGAGGTTTAATAATAGGAGGCCCAGCAGGAAAATGGGCAGGATTCTTTTCATGGTTCGGGTAGAGTTAGATAATGGTGTCAGTGGAATCAGCGGGATATTTTATCCTGCTCATTGCCAAGATGCCTTAAATACTACCAGCGTTTTACTGTGGTCATTTACCGGATTTGCCGGGTATGGTGTTGTGTAATGGAAGCGCCAGCTGAGGCGATATAGGAGAATAGGCAGTGTAGTTTTGTTTCATGTTTTTCTGGATTTTGGATAATGGTTGCTTTGAAGCAATTAATTATTAAAGTAAATCAATTGCGCAGTATTAAACAACAGGCAAAGCCTGATTATTGCACAGGTGACCCTTATCGTAGAAAAAACTACATGGAAATACTCATTTTAGGGTGTACAAACTCTTAAAAGCCAGCCTTTTTACCGCAAATTATAAGGATATATAATCGTATGTTTTCGGGTGATTTATACGCATTTAGTGCAGATTTTACCGGTTTTGAGTATTGATTGTTGAAAGAGATGAAACAGTTTACAGGCAAGCATTTCAGCCTGTGGGATTTGGTATTTGTACGCGTAGCTAAAACAGGTCAACCTGCTATCAGCAAAACCGGGCTATTCTTACGATTAGATCATTTACTAAACGAAAATGAAAATACACTGAACCCTTGTCGTATTGTTACGATTACTAATCTGTCAAAAAAAGGTTTTCCACATATTTTTTGGAAAGTTATGCTAGGGATCATTATGCGGACT
>CBHEUU010000659.1:0-3093 GCA_965990355.1 uncultured Chitinophagaceae bacterium | reverse complement strand
ACCAACGAAATAGCGATATACCTGCATTCTTTAACCCAACCTTCAGCAATATGAATATACTTTATGCTATCCAGGCAACGGGCAACGGCCATATCAGCCGCGCCATGGAGTTATTACCGTACCTGAAAGAGTACGGACATATTGATATTTTTCTTAGTGGAGGCAACAGCCATCTTGCGCTTGATGCACCCATCAAATACCGCAGCAAGGGTTTAAGCCTTTATTACAATTGCACAGGAGGATTGGACTACTGGCAGATAGCCAAAGGCATTCACCCATTCCGTCTGCGCCAGGAGATCCGTGATCTGCCTGTAGAAAAATATGATCTTGTGCTTAACGATTTTGATTATATCACTGCTGCAGCCTGCACCCGCAAAAAAATTCCTTCCATCAATTTCGGTCACCAGGCCAGCTTCCAGTCGTCTCATACTCCACGCCCTTCTATAAAAAATACAGCTGGTGAATGGGTATTGAAAAATTATGCCCGGGCCAGTCACTATGTAGGCTTGCATTTCAAGCCTTATGATCATTTTATTTTCACTCCCGTGGTGAAACAGCAAATACTGGATGCCAATCCTACCGATAAAGGTTATATCACCGTATACCTGCCTTCTTATTGCGAAGCGCAGCTGGTGGAAATATTCAGTGCCTTCAGCGATCTCCAGTTTGATGTTTTCTGCGGCCAGGTATTACAGCCAAGGCAGGAAGGAAACCTGCGCCTGCTGCCGGTCAACAAGCAGGTTTTTAATGAAAGCCTGATCCATTGCAGTGGTATAATCACCGGTGGAGGATTTGAAACACCTGCTGAAGCGCTTCACCTGGGTAAAAAGATAATGTCTATTCCCATCCGCAGCCAGTATGAGCAGCAGTGCAATGCAGCTGCCCTGCAGGAGCTGGGCATTCGTGTGTTGAAAAATATCGATCACACATTCAGTGATCACCTGGAGGACTGGATCAATAATGATGAAAGACTCAGAATGGATTACAGTAAAAGCATTCCTGAAAGCCTGGAGTACCTTTTTGGTTTGGGTGTGGAAAAGGGTGCCAGGGAGTTGCTGGAAGTAGCTTGATAACCTGTCTGATTTAATATTGAGTTAATGCTGCTATAATAACCGCTTAACAAACAACCTCCATCTTTACACCAGTTCTTTCTTCCAAGTCGTTCCCATTTGCAGGATGGTTTTAGCAGTTATTCCATCCATGCAAGTCTTCTCATGCAGTTTAGCCACTCCGGTCGTCCTTCCAGAGTGGCTTCTTTTTTTTAATTATATCCCGCTCAAATTTTTTCCTGCGAAAACCTTCTACCATATTGGCAGAAATTTAATATTACATTATTGTTAAGTTTTAATAATTTTAAGGGAGATTGGTTGTCCCTTGAAAATAAAACTTCCCATATTTCCTTTACTGGGGCTTTTGTTGATCTGCCTGTTATCCTCTTTTTCTCCAAAGAATACGCAACCTGTACGTTTTGATTTTTATGGTGATACTGTTGAACTGGAAATCGATGATTCTTTTAAAGCCAGTTTTGATTCACCACTTTCACTGGAGTCCATTACTGCTTTTTATGAAAAACTCAATGCCGGTAATTATGAGGGGTTGGTAAAGAAAATACTTTTTTACAAGGAACAATACAAGCTCGACGATTGGTTGTATTATCAATTAATACGGCGGACTGCTCAATTCATCAGTCCGAAGGGAGAAAACTACACCGCCTACACGATCTATAAGTGGTTTCTGCTTTGCAAGTCGGGCTATAATGCCACTCTGCAGATAGCCAATGGCAAGATCCTGTTTTATGTACAAAGCGATGAAACCATTTATGATATCCCTTATCATTTCAAGGAGGGCAAGCAATATGTTTGCCTCAACTATCATGATTACGGGTCAATTATTGATTTTGATAAGGAGAAATTCACCGAGCTGCCGGTTTATATGCCCGGTGCAGAAAAATCATTTTCCTATAAGATCAATCAGCTACCCAGCTTTAAGCCCGAAGATTACCTGGAAAAGGATCTGCTGTTCAACATTTACCAGACCGAATACCATTTTAAAATAAAGCTCAACCCGCAGATAAAAACGATTTTTGCCAATTACCCGGTAGTGGATTATGCTTCCTATTTCAATATTCCGCTCAGCAAGGAAACATACAAATCCCTTATTCCCCTGCTGAAGCAAAACGTAAAAGGGTTGAATACCCGGAACGGTGTTGACTACCTCATGCGCTTCACCCGTTATGCTTTTTTATTTGAGAAAGATGCAGATGCCTTTGGCAAGGAAAAGCGTTTTACCCCGGAGCAAACGCTTCTGTATGAACATAGTGATTGCGAAGACAGGGCTGCATTGTTCTTTTATCTTGTAAAAGAGATTTATGACCTGCCCATGATCGTATTGTCATATCCCAAACACGTTACCATTGCCGTGAAGCTGGATAAACCGGTAGGAATGCCCATTCTTTATCAGGGCGATCAGTATACCATCTGTGAGCCCACGCCACAGAAACAGGATGTGCTGATCGGCCAAATGATACCAGCCCTTCGTAAAGCGCCTTACGAAATAGTGTATGCTTACGCCCCTCTCTATAAATAAAGATCGCCCCGGCCGAAGCCGGGGCGATTAAATAAATTCCACTTATTGAAGCATAATTAGTACGCAGTGTTTTGCGGATCCCAGTTTGTCCAGCCAGTAGTCCAGTTTGTTGTACCAAATGCACCACGGTAAGTAGTTACGGTGTAAAAGGCGTTCATACCGGTAAAGTCAGCACCTGCAAGTGCAGGAGAACCTGCTGCTGGTAAAAAGTTAGGTGAAGTAGAGTAGAACGGGCTGGTCAGCATAATCTGTGCAGCATCTGTGTAAGTAATACAACCTTCACTTTCTGCTTTAGTCTTCATCCCTGTAGCAGTAAGAATAGCTGGATTAACCGTGGGGCTGCCGCTACTTGTAGGAATTAGGTAAGGGTTATTGTTGGCATGAACCAGGTTATTCTTGAATTCAGATACACCGTCCACGTAATTCTGCGCAGTCGAATCGGTTTCTATAGAGAAGCCTGCATCAGGATGCCCCATCAGGATAGAATTACGAATGCTGAACCTGGTC
>CBHEUU010000658.1:0-3095 GCA_965990355.1 uncultured Chitinophagaceae bacterium | reverse complement strand
GCTGCAATCCGATGCACAACAGGCCAATAAAAACTATTTTATTTACCATACTGAGACCCGGCTAAGCACCCTCGCCGTTTCGCTGCTCAATTTTCCTTATGATGAAAGTGGCAGATGGCGCAGCGAATTCAGCCAGAACAGTGGCTTTCAGCAAAGCCTGTTCCAGCAAAGCTTTGAAGATTTCATGCGTACACTGCAAAAAGACAATGAAGAACAGTTGAATAAGTTTCTTAAGATAGACGAAGACCGTACCAATGAAGAAGTGGACTCCGCAATCATTTATCTCAAGCTCCGCAAAGTAAAACGCATGCTGCTGGAAAACCAGGCTGATCTTGAAAAACAGCACTCAGATGAAGAGCGCTACATGCTTCATCAAACACATGAACATTTGAAACAAATGGAGATTGAGCTGACAAGGAAAATGGGAGCTGTTATTTTAAGATAACTCTGAGCATTGAATATTGAAAATTGATTATTGAATATTTGATACGAATAGAGCATAAATAATATTCAATAATCAATTTTCAATGCTCAATATTCACTGGCAAGCAGCATATCACTATAAGAAACCCCTACCAGGTCTTCCGCCATTATCTTCAGTTCCTTCATATAATGATCGCACTGAGCCCGCAATTCCGCTGCTGAAAGACCAACACCAATATTACCCGCTTCTATTTCCATAAAATGCCCCAGTCCGGGAACCTCATCAATATGAAATTTCACATTGTTGATATAATAGATCTCCCTTTTCTTTTCTACCACCACTTTTATTCCGTTTGATTTACGCAACACATCTTTCAAACCGGCCGCATCAGGCACTTTTACCAGGTCAAAATCAGAATGCTTGGGACCTGCCTGGTTACTGCGTTTATAAAAAATAAGGTTGTTTTCAATATTTCCTTCCCGCAACTTCAATCTTCCATTGGGAACATTAAAATAAGTATCGGTCTGGTGATCGGTGCCTTTAAAAGAAGCAGCATGATCAATTAAGTATTGCCGGATAAAGCCAGGATTGGAACAGCGCGCTTTGATTTCAATATTGAGATGTTGTGACATAGACCGCAAGATACATGGAGGATGTGAGATACGGGATATGGGATATGAGATGTATGCTATTAGAAGCCCATTTCAATTATTGAATATCCCACATCCCAAACAAAAAAGGTTTGCTGCTTTCGCAACAAACCTCAAATTCATTTTAATCAGTAACCTTACTCTGCTACTGCTGTAGATTGCCTCTTGCGTGTAACAGGAGCGTCTTCTACCCTGATGTCTTCACCTCTTACAAACCGCATTGCGCTCCAAACATGATCCAGTTCTACCCTTTCGATACTTTCGTATCCTTCGCAGGTTAACCGGTTCCAGCTACAGTCACGGTTCAGATCAGTAACGATCTTGGAAGTGGTTTTTGGGTAGGCCACCCAGAATTTCGAATCATCTTTTAAGGAGGGCATCACGTCCTTCAAAATACCATTCAGTTGATTTTCATTCACGGCAAATACCAATGCAAAATCAATCTTCCGGTTCTTCAGAAGCGGAGTCATGTTTTTGGCGAATGAAAGTTTGCTAAATTGTTTTTCGATGGAGGAAGGCAAACCCTGAATTAAAAGATTCTTCTCGTCTGCCAGTTGTAACTTTTCAAAAACTGTTGGTAACATACTTTGAATCAATTTTTAGTGGGTTTCTGGCAAGGCACCTGTCTGGAGATGCTCATTGTCAGCGTTCTCATTTGCAGGGATTGCAAAGATAAATAAAAATGCCGGGAAGGAAGCCCCATTTTTAAGAAAAATCCCGTCCATGCTGGGTTTGAGGGCTTTTTTGAGTAAAAAACTCCCTTTTTGAAGGGGAAATCGCCAGCCATGCCTGTCTATATTCAAAGGAATACTTATATGAGAAAAATTTCACTCCACTGGTATCTAGCTGATCGATGTCTCACTATAAGTGCAAATTGTTTTATATAAAAAGAGCTGCCCTTCTTCAGACAGCTCTTTTTCTGTATTTATTAGATTTCAATTAGAAATCAGTTGCGGACTTATTTAGAAACAGGCTTATAATACTTCAATGCCTCCGGCATCAACTGTTGCAGCTGATCAATCCTCTTGCCCTCACTTGGGTGAGTGCTGAGAAATTCCGGTGGTTTCTGACCGCTTCCCGCTTTTTCCATCCTTTGCCATAAAGGAATAGCCTCCTGGGGATTGTACCCCGCCATCGCAGCGAATTTAAGCCCCCAATCATCGGCTTCCAGTTCGTTTTTACGGGAGAATGGGAGAATCACGCCTAACTGTGCGCCTGCTCCATAAGCCGACATAAACAGGCTCTGCGTTGCTGCAGGTTTATTCGCCAAATAAACCTGCAATCCTGCCTGCACTGCCTGCGCTCCCATTTGCTGACTCATGCGCTGATTACCGTGCTGCAGCAATGCATGTGAAACTTCATGTCCCATTACCACCGCCAAAGCAGCTTCATTCTGCGTGATCGGCAACAAACCGGTATAAACAACGATCTTACCGCCTGGCATACACCATGCATTCACTTGTGTATCATTTACGAGATTATATTCCCAGTTATATCCCTGCAACTGATCAGAAATACCCTTTTGCTGGTAATAAGCATTAACAGCCCCGACAATTCTTTGTCCTACCCTTTTCACCATTTCCGCATCCTTGCTGCCGTTGGGTGAAACCACTTTACTCGATGAAAGAAATGTGGTGTATTCCTGCACGGCCATGGATTGCAATTGTGATTCGGGTAATAAAGTGAGCTGGCTTTTCCCGGTCAGGGCATTACGGGTACAGGAGCTCAGCACTCCGGCCAGCAAAAAAACAGAAAGAATAACGCGCGTCATAGTTTAGGGTTTTATTCAAAAGGCCAAGCATTGTACCAAACTAAGTACAATGTCAAAAATTGACCCCGGAAAGTTAGGATTTTTTGTAATGAATTGTTCGATTGAATGCAAGGAGAAACAATGATATACTTTTATATCACAGTCCTTTTTGATCCCCTGATCAGGAATTTTTCAATCTTGATTTAGCTGATACTTTGCCGGCGGCGTTCGCGGCGGCGATCACGATGTTTCAGAATAGGAACTTTGCTTT
>CBHEUU010000657.1:0-3097 GCA_965990355.1 uncultured Chitinophagaceae bacterium | reverse complement strand
ACCTCTTTTGCCATCAGGTTCTATTACATAGTGTGCAAGCATGGTGTCAAATAGTTGACCGGCTATCTCCACACCATACCATTTCAATACCAGCAGATCATATTTGGTATTTTGCCCGATCCATATTTTTTTACTGTCTTCAAATAAAGGCTGGAAAAAAGAAAGGATATGTTTTGTTTGTTGCTGATCTGCAGGGCAAGGAACATAAAAAGCTTCTCCGGGTGTCACAGAAAAACTCAAACCAACTAATTCAGCAAGGTTGGCATCAATACCGGTAGTTTCTGTATCAAAACAGATCTCTTTGTGTTTGGATAAGCTGGCAACCAGTTCTTTGATTGCTTTGTCTCCTTCAATAGCAGTATAAGTGTGGGGAGTATTATGAATGTTTTTATCTGCGGGACCTTCGCTTCCTTCTTCAGCATCTGCAGAAGGGATTGCAGCAGCTGTTTTGGATGCAGGCGGCTCAACAATATTTCCAAACAGATCTGTTTGCACTCCCTGCGGAGCTGTTTTCACTTCGCTTACTTCTTCACCTAGCAGGCGTTTGCCCAATGTTTTGAATTCAAGATCTGCGAAAACTGTTTTGAGCTTTTCTTTATCCAGGTCTTTAATGCGGAAATCTTCCTCATGAAAAGTTACCGGCACATTGGTAATAATAGTAGCCAGCTTTTTTGAAAGCAAAGCATCTTCTTTTCCTTTTCTTACTTTTTCGCCGAGGGCTCCTTTTATCTGATCAGCTTTTTCAACTACGCTTTCAAGCGAACCGTATTCAGCCAGTAATTTGGCAGCAGTTTTTTCACCTACACCGGCAATGCCTGGTATGTTGTCTACAGCATCTCCCATCAACCCCAAAATATCGATCACCTGCGATACATCTTTGATATTCCATTTTGCACAAACTTCTTCGGGGCCTAATATTTCCACATCACCGCCCTGATAGCCGGGTTTATATATTTTGATGTTCTGGCTTACCAATTGCCCGTAATCTTTATCGGGCGTTACCATATACACTTCATATCCAGCAGCTTCGGCCTGTTTGCTCAATGTGCCAATGATATCATCTGCTTCAAAGCCATCCAACTCAATGCAGGGAATGTTGAAAGCTGTGATGATCGCTTTGATATCTGGGATGGCTCCGATAATATCTTCAGGCGCTTCCTGTCGATTGGCTTTATAATCCTGGAAATCGGTATGCCGCTCTGTGGGAGCAGATGTATCAAAACAAACAGCCATATGGGAAGGCTTTTGCTTGGTGATGAGCTCAACAAGCGTATTGGTAAAGCCAAACTGTGCGTTGGTATTTTTTCCTTTAGTGGTCAGCCTGGGGCTGCGAATCAATGCATAATAGGCACGGAACACCAATGCCATTGCATCCAGTAAAAAAACTTTTTTTGCCATGCTGCTAAGGTAATTATTTCAGGCGGGTACAGACAAGGCAATAACGGAGAGTGATAGAGATTGAAAGAGAAGGTGCGTCAGGTATTAATCTATTTCTTTAACCGGCATGGATTGCTCAACCTTAACAGCAGGAACTTCTTTCTTTTCCATGCTTTTTTGATCCGTTAAAGAACCACTGAAAGCAGCGGCAGCTTCATCCTGATTTTTATCAACAGCAGAAGGAACAGAAGGGTCTTTGTAAATAAAATTCAGGTAGAGAGCGAAGAAAAGAAGATTAAAGGCGAGGAAATTCGCAACCTTGTGGATACGCTTTCTCATAAAAATTGGATCAATGGTTTTAAAATAGATACTGGTGGTTATCACAAATGTAGAAAGGTGCTGGTTCCCAGCAAATAAACCTGGCCACAGGCTGGGGAAATCGCGAAAAACCACTCAGTTAGAGGCAGGTAGAACTACGATAGCTTATTTTTTCATTTCTTCCAGCTTTTTCTGCAACACAAACATTTCGTCTCTCAAACGGGCTGCCTCCATAAAGTCCAGGTCGCGGGCTGCTTTTTCCATATCCTTCCGGATCCTGGTAATGGCTTTTTCAGTTTGGGGAATGGTTTTGTATTCAGCCTGCTCTTCAGCAGCTACCGGCACCAGGTCTTCATCAGGAGCTACAGCATAAGGGTTAGCCGGATCATATCCTTTAATATCAAGTACTGATGTTTGAGCAAATACCTGTTGCTTCGATTTCACGATGGTTCTTGGCGTAATACCGTGTTCAAGATTATAGGCGATCTGTTTTTCCCGGCGGCGATTGGTTTCATCAATTGTTTTCTGCATGCTGTCGGTCATTTTATCAGCATAAAAAATGACCATTCCATCAACGTTACGGGCAGCGCGGCCGGCTGTTTGTGTCAGTGATTTTTCATTGCGCAGGAATCCCTCTTTATCAGCGTCCAGTATAGCCACCAGCGATACTTCCGGCAGATCAAGACCTTCTCTCAGCAGGTTTACACCAACCAGCACATCGATTTCTCCCAAACGCAGTTGGCGCAATATTTCTACTCTCTCCAGTGTGTCCACTTCACTATGGATATATTTCGATTTGATGTTGATGCGGTGAAGGTATTTATCCATTTCTTCAGCCATCCGCTTGGTGAGTGTTGTTACCAGCACACGGTCTCCTTTTTTCACACGCTTATCAATTTCGTCCAGCAGATCATCGATCTGGTTCACGCTGGGGCGTATATCAATGGGAGGATCGAGCAAGCCGGTAGGGCGCACCACTTGTTCTATCACCACGCCACCTGTTTTTTCCAGTTCGTAATCGTCTGGTGTAGCGGAAACATATACGGTTTGATTAAGCAGGGATTCAAATTCATGGAAATTGAGCGGGCGGTTGTCCAGGGCGCTGGGGAGGCGGAAGCCATAATCCACGAGTATCAGTTTCCTGCTCCGGTCGCCACCATACATACCGCTTACCTGCGGCACGGTCTGATGGCTCTCATCAATTACACAGATAAAATCTTTCGGAAAATAATCCAGCAGGCAGAAAGGTCTTGTGCCGGGACGGCGACGGTCGAAGAAGCGGGAATAGTTTTCGATACCATTGCAATAGCCCAGTTCCTTGATCATTTCAACATCATATTCCACCCTTTCCTTTAAGCGTTGCGCTTCGATCAGTTTTCCATTGGCTTTAAAATATTCCACC
>CBHEUU010000656.1:0-3098 GCA_965990355.1 uncultured Chitinophagaceae bacterium | reverse complement strand
CAATCGGATACTACAGCTACACTTCTTTCAATAAAGAACTGCTGGCAAAAAAACAGGCCAATGGCATGTACCGCAATGAGTATGAAACGCATTTCTTCGGAAAGCCGTTAAGCGATACGGCAAAGCAGGTGAACCCGGAGTTTTTACACGTGTTGGAACGCCACGATTAAGACGCTGCTTATTTTTTTGACACTGCAATAGCATCATAAATCCCCTGCACACTGTTTTCCCATGTATGTGTGCGTGCTAAAGCCATACGCTTATGCTGCAGCGTGGGATTGTTTTCATCAAGCGCTTTTTGAATAAGGCGGATATAGTCATCTACGGTTTCCCCGAGGTAGGTCACCTCTTTAAAGGTCTCCATCGTGGCTGTAGTAGTAGCCACCACGGGTTTGCCTAAAGCAAGGTATTCATCTATTTTACGTGGGTAATTGCCGATAGTGTAGTCATTGATCTTTTGCGGGTTCATTGCCACATCAAACATGGAGAGGTAATCAGGCAATAAACGTTCTTCTTTCAATCCCAGGAAATGTACATTGGGGTATTGTTGTATAGGCGAACTGTTGAATTCGTCATCACATTTTCCTACAAACACAAAATGCCATTCAGGTTTACGCCTGCTCAGTTCTTCCAGCAATGCCAGATCGAGACGGTGGCTCAGCACAGCGCCGATATAACCGATAACAGGCTTTGGAATAGCAGCAATATCTGCCGGCCGGGAAAACTGTTTATTGGGATCGAATATGCTGAGATCACATCCCTGGCCTACATCAAATGATTTTGGGTTGAACTTTCTTGCCACATTCGCCAGGTGGGTGGAGTTGGCCACCACCAGGTCGCTTTTACGCATCAGTTCCGGTTCAAGAATATGACCATGCCGGTACCAGTATTTATGCACCATCAGGTTGTCGCGGCTATAATAAATGCTCACAGCGGGTTTCAGCAGTTCTTTCAGGTGATAACTGCGGAGCATATCACTGTCATTGAACAAAATAAAATTGCTGAATCCCACTTTGTTTATCGCTGCCCGTATATCATTGGCAAAACGGATATTATTCCATTTATTGAATACACGGAATGCAGGTGTGGAAGGGATCCAGTTGATGGAGCGGATATGCGTGGAAGGATAAAGGGTCCAGAAGTTCTTGTCTACCTGTACCAGGTTATTACCAGACTTTATCAGCTCAAGCCTTTTCTGAACAGAAGGCTTGGCTTTATCTTTCAGCAGGGTTTTGCGGCCAATTGGCGGATTTATATAGAGGACGCGGTTGTTTTTTGCGAACTCCAGCGCTATATTCTTACAGTTGCTGCCGATCTCAATGTCCCATGGTTGTAAGCCAACGATAACGATATCTCTGTCCCTCATTATTATTTCCGGGTTATATTAGGAATGATTAAACGCTTAGCGGCGGGAAGCGCCTTCAGCTCTTATCTGGCGAAGCGCATCTTCTATTTTCATCCCGATCAACTGTTCAAGCTGTGCAGCCGTTACAGCAAGGTCATGCTGAAGGTTCAGCTTTTTCACCCGTTCATTATTATACGCTTTGCTGGAGGCAAGGTATGCTTCGAGGCTGATCTCTTCATTCCTGAATCTCTCTTCCTGGGATTTGCGTAATAATTCTGCATCGCTTAATACATCATCCTGCAATATCAGCAGTTGTTTGCTGAGGATATAATTTTCATAACCAACCTGTATTTCGCGGCGGATCGATTGTTTTTCCATATTCACCTGGTCTACCATGGCTTCATAGCGGTGATAGTTTGCCTTGGTGGATTTACCGTTATTGATAAAAATACCGAGCGGTAATACAACACCAACGTTATACCGGGGGTATTGGGTGCTTTGCTTCAGCGGATCAGTGGAAGCATTGCTTTGCTTCAGGGACACCTCATTCACGTTGCCGGCGATAGTAATATTGTTCAGAATGGCAGTTTTTGATCTTTTCCATTCGTATTCGGCAGAGAGTGCAGTGTGCTCAACGCTACTCACCCGGGAATTCTCATACGCCATGGCAACAAGCTTTTCGATAATGCTGTCTTGTTTCAATTCAGCTCCCAGCGAATCGGAAGCAGATGGTGGCGTTACCTGCGAAAATCCCTGTAACGCAATAAAAAGAAAAAGAAAAGCAATACAAACTTTCATAGTCACTTAGTTTTATTGGTTAATTTCTGTGATTCAGATTCTATCTGCGGCAACCGGATTATCATAGCGATCAGCGCATATATAAGAAATACGCTGGGGATCATCCCGATAGCCACTTGTGCATACTGCGCTACTATGTAGCTGAACAAAGCAATGGTAGCGGCTAACAGCAACAGGCGGTTCTTTTTGTTGCGGCTGGTAAAATACGCATGTACGGATTGCTGCAAAAGAACAACATAAGTTATTAATAATACAATTATTCCTATCCAGCCATATTCAATTGCATTCCTGAGCAGGCCACTATCAGAAGGGAAATCTGCAAGCGGGTGATTGGGCACATAAGCACTACTGCCCACCCCGGAGGTACCAAGCCCCCCACCCAGCGGGTGTTCGTAAATAAAGGGCTGGATCGAGTGACGGTTCACATCCCTCACCTTGTACGATTCATCTTCCGAGAGATCAAACGTTGAACGCAGGCGGTTAATTGTGGGATTGCCGTATATCGGGCCATAGATCAGGACTATGAACAGAGCGGCAAAAATGGACGTAAAGATCAGTGTACGTCTGTTGGCAATCGTCATCAACACGTAAAGCATGATACCTATTACCAGGGTCATGGTGGCAGTACGTGTGCCTGAATAGCTCATAGCGAGGGCGCAAAGGACCATGCCGATCAGCAAATAGATCCTTCTTTTCACGTTGAATTTACCGTTCAGGAAAAACACCAGGAACATCAGGGCTGCAGCAGACATCAGCAGGCCGAAATCAGTAGGGCTGGCAAAAAAGGAAAATTTCCGGTAACGTCCCCCACCCAGTGAAAGCAGGCGTTCACCCTGTGGGTTAGACATGATGGACCGCATTTCATACGCGGGATAGCCAAACCATTCCTGGTAGCAGCCATATAGAGCAGCGATGATCACGAAAATAAAATAGATCTTCAGGAAACGGGTCATGT
>CBHEUU010000655.1:0-3099 GCA_965990355.1 uncultured Chitinophagaceae bacterium | reverse complement strand
ATCTGCTTTTACATAGTTTACCAGTACATTGTTTACGTATAATTCCACGGTCCAGTTAGGTTCTGTCCGGTCGCTGATCACGTAATTGCCAAATGAACGCCGGTAGGTGGTAGGCGTATTGGTAAATTGCATGCCCACCACTGGCGAAAAGATAGATGAAATGGATTGGGTAAATATTTTCCCGGCCAAAATCTGTTTCAGCCCACGGCGTTCATTATTCACATGACGCCAGAGATAATATTGCTGTTTTTCTGAAAACGACGTAGAATTATCGTAGTTGAGTGATAAAATAGTTTCTCCTCCAGCCAGTGAAGCTCCCAATGTAAGATTGAACCGGAGATTATTGATGCCTTTGATTTCCTTTGTATTGATGACCGACCAGTCGGCTGTGCCGAAATGAAAGAGGGCTGCTTTTCTCCGGATGCTTGTATCCGCTCTGAGTTCTCCTTTCAGCAACTTGATATTATTCCGCATGGCTTCCTGGCGCATTTCCCTCAATACGGGAAGATCCATTTTGGTAGTGGCATAAACAGAGAGGCTGCGGAAATTGAATCTGCATTCCAGCCCAAACGCCTGTCCAAAATAATCAGACAGCAAGTAAAGATTGGCTTCGGTACGGAGGATCTCATTGTTGTTAAGATACTGTACGTTTTTACCGGTGCTGATACGGTTATTCTTCTGATCAATAATACAGGCTTGTGTCCCACTTAAATAAACAGTCGCTGAATCCAGTGCATGAGACAGGACTGTTTTTATTTTCAGGAAATCAAAAACATGGTAAACCGACAGGTATACTTTTTCATTTTTTACAACAGCAGGGATTTCCACGCTTCCCACACCTGCTACCGTAAGAAAAACAGGTATTTCATCATAGTCCGGCTCTTCATTGCCCAGGCATTGGCTGCCTGCAAACAGGAAGAGCATACAGCAAATAATTAAACGAAAGGATACAATAAAGTGCTTACTGCTTTTTTCAATGGATATGGATAATATTTGACCTGCGGTTATCATTTATTCCTGGATAAAGGTTACGGAAAACGTGCCGCTGTAAATACCTGCAGGCGTTGTTACCGCACTTCCCACGGTAAGTGTTCCGCCGATCCTGACCTGTGTCCGGTCTGGTGGAGCAACTGTTGAAATAAACATAGGACCGGTACTGGCGCTGCCGATATGAAGACTCACAGATCCTCCATTACTTCCTGTAAGCAACGCATCCGGGCCATTCAGGATAGAGATCACTGTACCAGGGTTGGCATCCACCTCGAAAACTGCTGGCGAGAAAGGAATGCCCAGGTTGGCTTGCATAATATCTCCTGTTACTGACCTTGAGCCATCAGGATAGATAATAACGGAGCCGCCAACAGCACCCTGGAAGAAAGCACCGAATATCAATCCCTGCGCCGGATTCACATAGATGGCTATAGGCCGCGGAGGCGGTTCCTGTGCGCTGGATGAAGAACTTACCAGCGACAGCGCGAGGCAAGCTGCTATCCAACTTAGCCATTGCTTCCGGATGAATAATATGGTTAAAGTGCTTATCATTATCTGCCAATAAATATTTTCTTAGAATAGATTCCCTGTGCTGACTGAAGGCTGACCACATACACGCCATTGGCAAAACTGACCGGTACAGTATAGCTGTTGCTCCCGTTCACTTCCTGGTTGTATAATATTTGTCCCAGCATGTTTGAAATCATCAGCTTACCTTTTTCTGTTGAAGAAAGTTTTGATTTTATGACCAGCGTACCACCGGTTACATTGGCGGTGAATGTTTCTGTAACTACCGGAGTTGTATTTGTCTGCTGTTTTCTGAACACAATAAAGAATCGGCCTTCATAATCACCGGCGGGGAGATTGATGCGATAACGCGGAGCTGTTTTTAAGTCGTGATATACATTTGCCCTGGCATCCCACAGATAGATATAGGGGAGGCCTGCAAGGTTAGGGATCTGCAGTGCATTGAACGTAACCCATCCATCCTTTTCTGTTTTAAGGCCTAATGGCTGCATTGTTACGCTATCGCTTGGATAAGCCATAGCCCTGATGGATATTTTTGCAGAATCGGTTGATACGGCGTACAGGTTTGGAACAGCCGGATTCGTATTCATCATTTTCAGAGCATCGTATCGCTGGTCGAAAGTTTTTCGTGCACGGCTGTCGAAATAGATCACTGCAGCATCAGATACAGGTTCATCATCATTAAAGCCTGCACTCAGGCGAAGGAACTGGCCTGAAGATCCATAATACGTTGGTGAAAGATCAGTGGTCCTGGCGGCATTATTTATTGAAAGCTCCGCAGGTGCAGGGAAGCTCCCATCAGAAACGTGAACAAAGAACCCTTGCATGGATGGGATAATATTGCCGGCAACCCCATCACTCGAGATGCCATTTATATAACTGCTGTATACACCTGTATACTGATTGGTAGTGCTGTTGGTAAAGTAATACACCGCATTGTCAATATTTGTCCGTGTCCATCCACCTGATGCGTCCCAATCAATGGGTGATGGATAAGGGTTGCCTACCAGGTGAAAACCTTGTGTGAATGGCCTGTTGTGGTTGTAAAGCAATGGTGCCGTAATAGTTTGGTTATTCACTACACCGGTCAGGTCTACTGTTTTGGATGAAGACACGCTGCCGAAATTAGCTGCGTATCCTGCAAAAGGATTAAGTGTGCCGGAAGGGTTGGTATAATTCACCCAACCTGAAGAGGGCATGTCTTCTTCATAGCGATAGAAAGAGGGGAAGGATGCATTCAGGTCCAGATCATCTGCAAATTCAGAAACATTTGCAGCCTGAAAAGGAGAGCTGAAATATTTATATCCGAATCCTGATTCAAGATAGCGTTGCATGATAACATTGCCCAACACTTCACCTGCGCCACTGCCATCGATCAGCGCTGTTTGTTCAGCTGTTGAAACCAGTGTGAGATATCCGCCTGTGTTAAACTGCCCGGTTGCTGCAAGCAGTATATCAGTGATGTTCAAAGTGCCTTCCAGCGTAACTCCTGCAGTGTTATTTATGATAAGATTCCTGACCAGGTTTCCTGCAAATGTTGATGCCGGTATGGTTTGTGCAGCAGGCCCGTTGAACTCAATG
>CBHEUU010000654.1:0-3105 GCA_965990355.1 uncultured Chitinophagaceae bacterium | reverse complement strand
AATGGCAAGGGAAACGATACCGCGCATCCCTGACCAGGAAATGATCAGGCTGTTCTTGATATCAAGCAAAGCATTTTCTGTTATTCTTCTGTGCCCTTTTTTAAAGGCGCGCTGCAAATTCGGTTGTTGCATGTACACTCTCAGGAAACGCAGGATAAGCGCAGCAACCGTGATCGCCAGTGCATAAAGAGTGTATGGAAGAACGTGCTGACCGGGGATGTTGCGCGCCACATAAGGAAACTCGAGACCGATGATGATAAAGATCAGTCCGTTCAGCAAAAAGATGATTATTTCCCAGATATTCCTTGATTGCTGCTTGATATGATCGGGCAGTACTTTATTGCTGAACCGCGCAATGGCCAATCCCAGTATCACTACTGCTATCACACCTGATACATGCAATTCTTCTGCGAGACGGTAAGTAACAAAAGGCATCAGCATCATGAAACTGATGGTGACCGTATTGTTTTTCTGTACGCGCTGGATGACAAAGGCCAGTATTTTACCCGAAACAAAACCTACCAGAAATCCACCGGCCATCAGGATCAGAAAATCAAGGGATGCTCTCCATAAAATAAAGGCAGAGCCGGTAACAGCTGCTACTGCAAAGCGATAAGCTACTAGTGCTGATGCATCGTTTATCAGGCTTTCACCTTCCAGGATGGTGCTTGTTTTCAGGGAAAGCCCCAATCCTTTGGTAATGCTAAGAGCCGCTACAGCATCGGTAGCGGAAAGAATAGATCCCAATACAAAAGCCAGTGGCCATGTCATTCCCGGCACCAGGTAATACGCCACTACTGCAATGCCGGAAGCTGTAAGGAATACAAGTGATACAGCCAGGGTGCCGATCGTGTAGCGATGTGTTTTGAATTCTTTGGAAGAAATATTAAAAGCCGCGTCATACAGAAGCGGTGGCAGAAAAATAAGGAATATTACTTCAGGACTGATCTCGATAACGGGAAGGGAGGGAATAAATCCAATGGCAATGCCGGCACTGATCAGTAAAATGGGATAAGGAATCTTTATTTTATCGGCTATGGCCGAGAGGCCGATCATAACAGCCAGGATGAATATGACAATACTGTAATTCTCCATTTCAGGACCGAATATACTTATTCAATCATTAAAAAAGCCTCCCGGAGGAGGCCCTGAAATATTCCAATAAAAATTCTTCAACTGAACACTTATTTGCCGACAATCTTATAAGAGATCGTATTCTTGCCGACTACTTCTTCATAATACACATCATCAGGTGACACATAATACTTTTGTCCATTCACTACTACGGTACGACAATCATCAGGTAACTTATCTACGATGTCTCCTACCTGCGGACCTTTATCTTCATGAGGTTCCTGAGTTGTGGTTGTTGTTTCTTCTGTATCAAGTTTTCCGTTTTTACCAACAACTGTATACCAGATCTCGCTGTTGGAGCGGATATCTTCTTTGTAATAGGTGCCGTCCTGTTCATAATATTTCTGTCCGTTTATCACTACCACTTTGGCATCCTGCGGAAGCTCAGGTATGGATGCTCCAATTGGAGCGTCTACTACATCATAGGTATTTGCTTTCTTACCGGGACGGTAATAGGTGCCCCCGTAGTAATAGTAAGGAGAACCACCCACATAAATACTGCGGTAACCAGTAGGCAATAAGCCAATGCTGATGCCAATAGGCGGAGCTACCACCTGGAAATAGCTTCCATAAGGACGGTAATAATAACCACCGGAATAATAATAATTGATACCATGATAAGGATACATAACCCTTGGACCGGAGAAAAAATTAATACCCACCCGCATACCACGATAAGGTGCATGGTAATAACCATAGCCGGGGCGTGGACGGTAATACCGGCCGCGCTGGGCTGATGCATCCTGGAGCAGTAAAAGGCCCAGGGCTGAAAGGCATAGGGTTCGTATCAGTATAGGTTTCATATTGGGTTGTTTAATTGATACTAAAAGTAAAAAAGCTGTTTCAAAATCGGTATATAAGGATTGTGAATTAACACTTGTTAAACGTTGAATACTCACTAATGACGCTGATAACGCGAATGACGTGAAAAACCGGGAAAAGGTTGTGTACTTTAGCCGTAAATAAAACAACATGAGAAGATTTCTTTGTGGATTGGTCCTGCTTCTGGTGCCCTGCATAATGAATGCGCAGAAAAAAACTGCCGCACCTGTGTATGATTACAAGCCTGATTCACAAGAACTGCACGATGCTATTGCAAAAATGGACAGTATTTTCTTTGAGGCATACAACACCTGCAAAATGGATGTTCAAGCGGCTATTTACTCAGACAGTATCGAGTTTTACCACGACAAAGGTGGTTTATCCACTTCCAAAAAAGATATCCTGGAGGGTACCCGGAAATATATCTGCGGAAAAGTTATCCGGCAACTGATACCCGGCAGCATAGAAGTATATCCCATCAAAGATTTTGGCGCCATTGAATTAGGGCAGCATAAGTTTTTCAATAACCAGGAACCCGATGCTCCCCAGCATATAAGCAGGTTTATGATGTTCTGGAAGAAAACAGGAAATGACTGGAAGATCGCAAAGGTGGTGAGTTTGCATTAAGCACTCACACCCCGAATCCTTCAAACCCTTTATTCAATTCCATTCCTTTTGAGCGGGCAAATAGCTCTACTTCATTCACAAAGGAGAAGTCTTTTATGATACCCGCCACCTTGTTGATGTCTTCCGCAAAAATGCGGTCTTCTTCTGCAAAGCTTACCCGGCGGCGTACACTTTCGTGGGCAAATTCCAGTAAGGCCGAACTTTTCAATGGTCTTCTGAATTCAATGGCCTGGCAGGCGCTGAGCAATTCAATGGCAAGTATATATTCCAGGTTGTCCAGCACCTGGTTCAGTTTGCGCCCGCTGATACTGCCCATGCTTACATGATCTTCCTGCCCCAGTGAAGTGGGAATGCTGTCTGCACTGGCAGGGAAACAAAGGGTTTTGTTTTCTGTTACCAATGCAGCGGTAGTGTATTGAGGTATCATGAAGCCGCTGTTCAATCCTACATTTTTCATCAGCAACAAAGGCAATCCCCATTTTCCTTCAAGCAATAAATAACAACGCCGGTCGGAGATATTGC
>CBHEUU010000653.1:0-3108 GCA_965990355.1 uncultured Chitinophagaceae bacterium | reverse complement strand
TAATTACAGCTATGTAATACTAGAAAGTGGCGAAAAGCTGTTGGTATGCAAAACGCTTAAAGAGTTTGCCGGTGTACTGGAGCCTTATGGTTTTATCCGCACCCACCAGTCACATCTCATTAATTCCCGGTTTGTAAAAAGCTATCTTAAAGAAGATGGAGGTGTTCTGTTGCTTACTGATCATTTAAAGATCCCGCTTTCGAAAACCTATCGCGCAATAGTGAAAGAAAAATTGCAGCACTTGCCTTATCCTAATGGGAAAAAATAGCTGATTGCTTTACACAGCATAAGGAATGCCTTCTGTAGACATCACCACCCGTCTGATAGTGCCGTCTTCGTTATAAAATAAATAATCGAGACAAACTGATCGCCGATGGCTTCCGCCACCGGGCAAGGCGCCATTATGATAAAAGAAATAGCTCCGTCCTTTAAAATCCACTATTGCAGGGCGATTGGTTGCACAATTTCCTGCTACCTCATTTAGTATACCCTTAAATTTCCAGGGGCCGTTAATATTTTCACTTATCGCATAAGCCACTTTTTCAGGATAGCTATAGCCGTATGAAAGATAATAGAGATGATTTCTTTTATGAATGTGCGCCCCTTCTGAAAAGCCTGGAAGATCAACGATAGAAACAGCACTGTCCAGTCCGATCATACTGTCCTTCAGCTTAGCCTGGTAACATTGTCCATTACCCCAAAATATATACACTTCGCCATTATCATCGATGAGAACAGCCGGATCAAGGTTTGCCTTCTCATTATCTGTTGGAGGAAGCATATCATGGGTAATAAGTGCTGAGCCGCGGGCGTCTTTAAATGGCCCGGCAGGGTGATCCGCAACGGCAACACCTATTGCTTTGCCGGATTTTTCAGCATGACTTACTGCTACAAACCAATAAAATTTATTATTGCGCTCCACTACTTTGGAAGCAAATGCATCGCCACTGGCCCATTTAAAGTCGGTTGCTTTTAATGGTGAAGGATGTTCTTTCCAATTAACCATATCGTTGGAAGAAAAACAGAGCCAGTCTTTCATCAGATAAATATCCTGGTCTTCAGGCGGTTCATCATGCCCGGTATACAGGTATACGGTTTCGTTGTGTACCAATACTGTTGGATCGGCAGTATATTTGTGCCTGATAATCGGATTTCCTTCTTGTATCATACTCTTGGATACACAAAAGCCGTTCCAAGCCAGAATAGAAAAAAAAGAATAAGATTTTTCATCAATTCTTCTTATACAAAGCCGTTTTGTTCAAATCTATGCAATAGTCCGTTATCCATGCTCCTGCCACATCCACATACAAAATATTCGGCTTATTCTTTTTCGTGATCAACCCCGACCCTATCCAATCCTGCAGGTTACTGAATAAAGATTTATTTCCTTTCATTGCCAGCTCGGTGATATTCCGGTGTTTCATTAGCATATTGGTCAGCAATACAGCGCCATTCACTGCCGGATTGAGTTTTTCATCCTGGAAATCGTTGCACACCATTGCGGCTTCATCAGCGCTTTGTGTCAGTTGCCAGTCGAGCCTGATCAGGTCATTGTCATAGACAGTACCCGATTGAAGCGTTTGGAAGAAATCTTTTTCTTTTTGCAAAAGTTTGTTCAGGTCATTGGTAGCAGCATAAGCGCGGCGGAAATTGATGAATACCGGTGATTGATCTGCGATAGCACAGGTTTCGATCAGTTTGCCGGGAAAAAGATCATGCTCAAAACTGACGATTGCTTTGCCGGCCAGTTCGCGGAGAGGAATGGTGCTAAGTTTTTTTCCTTTTGATTGATACAGGAACGAACTCCCCATATAATGAATAATACTGTCGGCCAGGTTCGCCACAGGCAATTCCTTTTCACAGAAATGGCTGAATGTGATCAGCACAATCTCCTGCGGATGCCTGGTGAGAAAATTACGAAGGTTCTCAAACATCGGGCGTAGCTTTTCGCCATAACCGCCTCCCATCGCATCTGCCATGCAATCGGAGGAACTGTGACGCGCATAGAGCTCACCATTATAAAGTCCTGCACGAAGATCGAACATGCGGATACCCGCTTGCAATTGATTCGCGATGTTTTGTGTTTGGGTTAATGTATTACACGAATTGATCGTGCCTTTTTGTATACCACCGGTTGCAGTAAGCACAGACATACCGGCATCATGGGCTCCCGGGATCACAATGTCCTTTAATGTATAATCAGCTGCATAAGGCATCAGCACATCCTGCATCCAGCTGGCAGGATCGTAATTGGAAAAATAGCTGAGATAGATCTGCTGATCCTGCCCTGCATAAGCCATGATGAAATTATTATCATCCACGATGCAAATGGAAACAGGACAAGGCGTCTGGAAATCGGACGGAAGTACTGTTTCCTGTGCAGGCAATTGTCCTTTATCTGCCGATACATAATATAAACGGTTATCGCTTTTTTCTCCTTTCCAGATATAGAATAATCTTTCGTTATTCCAGATATGATAAAGCGCCGGTGATACTTTGGAACCAGAGCGGCCAGCCTGTTGTGCAGATGACCAGCTGTTATCACCAGCGTTATAATCTGCATAGTAAATGTCATCATTCTTATATGCCCGCCAGCAAAACCTTGCTTTATTTTCATCCAGGTTTACAACGAATGGATAATTGGCCGATGAATTTCCCGGGATGGTTTGCCAGTCTGCAGCCGATAGCTCCCCATCTGCACCGGCACTTACCATTGCATACACCATATCTTTCTTATTATTGGCATGAGATGCCAGTATTATTTTTCCTTGCAACAAAGAAGCATTAATGCCGGATGTTAACTGTATATTATTTTTTGAAGCGAGTGTGTGTGTATGTTGCACATCAAAGCTGGTATCAGAATTGTTGATGACATATTTTAAAGAACCGTCCTCACCTATCCAGAAAAGATAGAGCCGGTTGCTGAATGATCTTAAAACAGGTCCGAATGCAGAGCTGCTATTAGGGATTGTATCAACTGAATGATGCAAACCTGTATCATGATGTTTTCCGAGACAACAAGCAAGTATACTGCCCAGTTTTCCGGACTGTTTCCAGGTTATAAAATATCTCTCTTTATATGGTGTAATGTCAAGCGCCTGGTCAGTT
>CBHEUU010000652.1:0-3110 GCA_965990355.1 uncultured Chitinophagaceae bacterium | reverse complement strand
TATGATTCTTCAAATATGGAAATAACCAATCTGATACCTCATATAGAAGCGTTGATCTTTGCGAGCGATAAGGCACTGACTTCCCTGGAGATCACCGAGCTGGTGAATAATGCATTTGGTTTTATGGAAGATAAGATATCCTTAGATCAGGTGGAAGCAGCTATTGAAGGTATTACTGAAAAATATAACTCCGAGTTCTATCCTTTTGAAATGAGGCAAAGCGGCGGAGGCTGGCAATTCCTCACCAAGAAAGATTATCATAAGACCATTGCCCAGCTCAACGGCGATAAATTCCTTAAAAGATTATCCGCAGCGTCGCTGGAAACACTGGCCATCATTGCCTATAAGCAACCCGTGACCAAAGGGGAAATAGAAGCTATCCGCGGCGTAAGCTCTGATTATGCAGTGCAGAAGCTGCTGGAAAAAGAACTGATCATCATCAGCGGACGGAATGAAAAATTACCAGGTCACCCGCTGGTATATTCCACTTCAAAAAACTTCATGGATTATTTCGGTATCAATACTGCTGATGATCTGCCGAAGATCAAAGAAGTGCTGGCTGAACAACTGGTGCAGCCCACTGTTATTAAAGATGTTGAAGTAGCTGAAGAAGATCCTGCAGAAAATAAAACGGAAGGCAGCGAAGAAGACACTGTATTGTCAGTAGCCGAAAATGGAGAGCTGATTGACAAGGCTGAAGAAAACGAAGAGTAATTCGTTGACCTGATTTAAGAGATCGCTATATGAAATAGGGCGGAAAACTGCAGAGGGCAGGATTCCGCCTTTTTTTTGCTTCGCTTTGCCCGCAATGACCGGCTGACAATTTCATCAACAGCGAATAATCAATATCTTCGCTGGCTATGTCTGAGCAACTATCATCCCGTCAATTAATTGAAGCAGCCAAAGAGTTTGGTACGCCCTTGTACGTTTATCATGCAGAAAAAATCAAAGAACAATATGGAAAGCTGACCAGCGCTTTCAGCGGTAGCAAGGTGGTTTTCTTTTATGCCTGCAAGGCATTGACGAATATCAGTGTGCTGAAATACATTCATTCATTGGGTGCAAATATTGATTGCAGCTCTATCAATGAAGTGAAGCTGGCTCTGCATGCGGGATTTCCTCCGCAGCGCGTTTTATATACTTCCAACGGAATTGGTTTTGAAGAGATCGCTGAAGCGAAAGAGCTTGACGTGAATATCAATATTGACAGCCTGTCTAATCTTGAGAAATTCGGAAAGGCGTATGGACATACTTACCCGGTAGGCATACGCTTGCGTCCGAATATCCTGGCAGGTGGTAATATCAAAATATCAACCGGGCATGATAAAAGCAAGTTCGGTATACCGGTGGAGCAACTGGACCGCATACTGTCATTGGTAAAAGAATATAATATCGCCATTACGGATCTTCATATCCACACCGGCAGTGATATAAAAGATGCGGATGTGTTTGTAAAAGGAATTGATGTGTTGTTTGATATCATTCCGCATTTTCCTGAATTGAAATCTGTAGACCTGGGTGGTGGTTTTAAAGTGCCTTACCGCCAGGGCGATGAAGAGATCGATATAAATGTGCTGGCTCAAAAAGTAAAAGAAGCGTTTGATAACCACCCGCAGGCAAAAAACCTGGAGATATGGTTTGAGCCGGGCAAATTCCTGGTTAGCGCCTGTGGTTATCTTGTTACGCAGGTAAATGTGATCAAAGAAACAAACGCTACTACTTTTGCAAGTGTGAACAGTGGGTTCAATCACCTGATACGTCCCATGTTTTATGATGCCTATCATCGCATACAAAATATCAGCAATCCCGAAGGCGAAGAAAAGACCTATTCAATTGTAGGGAATATTTGCGAAACAGATACGTTTGCCTGGGACAGGACAATGAATGAAATCCGCGAAGGTGATTACCTCGTGTTTTATAATGCAGGGGCGTATGGGTTTGAAATGTCATCCAATTTCAATTCCCGTTTTAAACCTGCAGAGGTGATGATCAAAGAAGGCAAAGCGCAACTCATAAGAAAAAGGGATGTGATGAATGATCTGCTGCGCAATATTGTAGAAATAAAATGATTTATCTATTTAAAGAACAATTCGCTTCACTGTTATCGAAATAATTGTTTTCGAATTGATCGGCATGCTATTCCCCATTGCTTCAGTGGCGCCGGTTGCTTCAATCGTGTTTGTTTTCTCCCGGATGATGCCGGTTGCTTTATCAAGAATGATCTTACCGGCAGCATTACTTTTCATAGTTGTATTCGTTTCCATTCCCATCATTTCAGCTTTAGTGCTGGAAGAAGAAATGGTTTTAAAATCAACAATAATTGTGGAGTCTGTTGCTGCTGAAAGCGTATAGGTAATAACGCCTGATTCATTTTCATTTTTGAATGTTTCCTGCCAGCTTTCACCAATGGCAGCGCCCTCTTCCGGCAGCACTTTAAAGAAACTGGCATTTCCTTTTTGCGGCGGATACACTACGCTGGTAAGATCTTTCAGCATATTGGCAATAATGGCAAACCGCTCATCGGGTTTTTCCAGTGCAATTTTTTCAGGCTTTACCAGCAGGGTTTTACCATTGGGATCAATAATGATATCAAATTCTTTGGTCAGCATTTCTTTGATGGGTTTCCCGGTCTGTCCTTCGATATCTTTTTTATTGTCCGAATCGAATTTCTTTTTTTGCCCCATCCCATCAAAATCAAAACTCAGCTTTTGCACTTTATGATGGAGGGTGCTGTTGTCTGCCGTGCTGTTGGTTACTTTATAGTAGTGATCAGCATGGCCGTTCAGGTTAAAATCAATGGCCTGGCCCATGGCTTGCTGGGCAACCGTTTGTTTTACTTCAACACTGATCGCAAGTGTGTCGCCTTGTTGAAGGTTCAGTTTTCCGGAAACTTTCTGTGCATTGGAATAAATACCTGGCGATAAAAGCAATAAGAAAAAGAAGGTGGTTTTTTGCATGACTCCCTAAGCGTTTGCCAAATTTGGTGAAACTTATTTGAAAAAGGCGAAAAGACTTGTGAAAATTGTCTGTTGAGCGTTGTTTGTTGTCCGTTGAGCGTTGACCGAATGGCCGTTCGATACCCGTAAGCCACTTTCAATTGTCACCCCGGA
>CBHEUU010000651.1:0-3111 GCA_965990355.1 uncultured Chitinophagaceae bacterium | reverse complement strand
TAATGAAAGTCTTATCAAGGATATTCTTTGTGTTCTTTGTGCCTTTGTGGGATAATCACCCACAAAGGCACAAAGAACACAAAGAAATTACTAAAACAGTTTCAGCATTTTTATGAAGAGTTCAATCGTAGCGGGAGTAGATATAGGAGGTTCACATATCACGGCAGCCCTGATCAATCTTGCAGACAGGAAAATATTACCTGGATCGCAAAGACGGGATGCCGTAAATGCCAATGGCACTGCTGAAGAGATCATCACCGGGTGGGCTTCCGTGATCCGTAATTGTTTTGCTTCACACCAGTTGCAACCCGGACGTACCGGCATTGCCATGCCAGGGCCATTTGATTACAGTGAAGGGATTTCACTGATGAAAGACCAGGGTAAGTACAGGTCGTTATATGGATTAAAAGTAGGCGAGCTGCTTGCAGAGGCATTGCACACAGGAAAAGATGATATTACCTTTACCAATGATGCCGCATGTTTTTTGCAGGGCGAGTTATTTGGCGGAGTTGCCAAAGGATATAACAGTGTGTTTGGCATTACGCTTGGAACAGGCTTTGGCAGCGCTTTTGCAAAGGCAGATCGCGCAACTGATGCAGACTTATGGTGTTCGCCCTTTAAAAATGGAATTGCAGAGGATTATTTTTCCCATGGTGCATTGATTGGGAAATACGCGGCTATTTCAGGCCGGCATATCGCTAATGTGAAAGATCTGGCCGAATTGGCAGAAACAGATGAGCAGGCAAAAGAAGTATTTACAGAGCTGGGGATAAATCTTGGCGAGTTTCTCATGACTATATTGAAAGGCAGACCAGCCGAGTTGGTAGTGATCGGCGGAAATATATCCAAAGCGTTCAATAAGTTTTACCCTTCCCTGAAAGCCGTATTTCAGTATCATGGACTCGATGTTCTGGTAAGGGTAACCCAATTAGGAGAGCATGCAGCATTGGTAGGCGCGGCGAGCGAGTGGCATAACAGAAAAGGGACGATGATTGAAGGATAACAATCCTTAACTTTCCTGAAATTTTTTGCATGGAAAAAGGATTTGCCTTGCCATTGGTGGTGCTCGTTTTATTTACCGGCCAAACAATATCGGCGCAGGACACTACGCGAAATAGTTTAAAAGAAATAGAACAGGTAGCAAAAGGAGCGGTGCTGAATAAAATCTCCAGTCAGTTCAGTTTCACCGAGGGCCCGGCCGTGAACAAAAAAGGCGATATCTATTTTACCGATCAGCCCAATGATAAAATATGGAAGTATGATATAAAGGGAAATCTTTCTCTTTTCATGGATAAGACCGGCCGTTCCAACGGGTTGTATTTTGATCACGCAGGCAATCTTCTTGCCTGCGCGGATGAGAAAGGTGAGTTATGGTCTATTTCACCATCAGGAGAAAAAACGGTATTGCTGGATAATTATGAAGGCAGGCAACTCAATGGCCCCAATGATCTTTGGGTGGATCCCCAGGGTGGTATTTATTTCACCGATCCGTATTACCAGCGGAATTACTGGACACGCAAGCAATCTGCACAGAATGGAATGAAAGTGTATTATTTGCCTAAAGGGTCAAAGCAGGCAAGGGTTGTGGAAGATAAACTGGTGAAGCCTAATGGCATTGTTGGTACACCAGACGGAAAAATATTGTATGTGGCCGATATTGAAGCTGGCAAAACATACAAGTATACGATCGGGGAAGCTGGCAACCTGAGTGGAAAAGAATTATTTGTGTCACAGGGTTCAGATGGAATTACACTGGATAATAAAGGCAATCTTTATTTAAGTGGGTCAGGCGTTACGATTTATAATAGAGAAGGAGTGAAGATTGGTCATATCCCTGTGCCGTCCAGATGGGTCGGTAATCTTTGTTTTGGAGGGAAGAAAAGAAATGTTTTGTTTATTACGGCTTCCGAGTCAATATATACGTTGAAGATGAAGGTGAGAGGTGTAGAATAAACAATCCTCCCCGGATTCGGTATCCTCTTTCCACGAATTTGATGATTTTCTCAACCAACAGTTTCATTCAGATTTGCGAAACAAAAATGAATGAACATGTTGACAAAAAACCTTATTCCCGCTTTATTGCTTTTGGCCCTTGGTCTTTTCCAGGGCGCAAAACTTTCCGCTAACCCATCCGGTCCAGTAAGCAGCCGGCCTGCTGATGCGATCTTATACTGGAATGAAGTAGCTTATGATGCTTTCGGCGCCACAAAGTATCAGCATTCTCTTATGGCTTCGAGAATCAATGCCATGGTGCACCTTGCTATCCATGATGCATTGAATGGTATTGAAGAAAAATACGAGCGTTATGCCTTCGATGGGAAAGATGGAAAAGCCGACCCTTTAGCAGCGGCGGCTTCCGCAGCGCATGCTGTTTTACTTCATGAAATTCCGGAGAAAAAATCTTTCGTGGATTCTGCTTTGGCGAAAGTACTAAAGTCTTTAAATGACAATGAAGCCAAAGCAAAGGGAGTTGCCCTTGGTGCAGCAGCGGCAGAAGCTGTACTTAATAAAAGAGAAAATGATGGATCTGCCGGCAACGTGGTGGGGAATATCCCTTTATCTGCTGAAGCAGGGGTGTATCAGCCCGTACCGCCTTTCAACTTTGCTTTTGCTCCTCACTGGAAGGATATGCAGCCTTTTTCATTGGAGAGAAATGATCAGTTTCGCTGTGCACCTCACCCTTCTTTGGGATCTGAAGCTTATGTTGCTGCATTCAACGAAGTGAAAGAAGCGGGGAAACTGAACAGTGATGTTCGTACACAGGACCAGACAGCCTATGCCAAGTTCTGGTATGAATTTTCCGAAGCCGGTTGGAACAGGGTGGCAAGAACAGTGGCCCTTTCTCAAAACTTAAATATGCTGGAAACTGCGCGGCTCTTTGCCCTGGTGGATATGGCTATAGCAGATGCTTATATTGCCGGCTGGGACGCTAAATTCCATTATAATTTCTGGAGGCCTTATACTGCGATCAGGAGCGCCGATACGGATGGCATAGAAGCTACAACAGCTGATACCGGCTGGCTGGCTTCAGAGCCGACACCACCCATTCATGATTATCCTTCAACCCATAGCGCATTGGGTAACGCAGCGGCTACTGTGCTTAATAAATTG
>CBHEUU010000650.1:0-3115 GCA_965990355.1 uncultured Chitinophagaceae bacterium | reverse complement strand
CATATTTTGTGTGCAGGAATTTTTCAAACATCACACCCTGGTTCAGTTTCTCCAGTATCCTTTTCTTCTTTTCAAGTGATAATGGGTCGGCAAAATTCTTTTCCATTTCATTTGCCAGCCAGTTCACTTTTTCCTGGTTGCTGATGTATTTGAATTCAATTCCTAAATGTGCTGCGTAGGTTTTTTGCAGATGGCCGAGAATGTTCCGAAGTGTTGTAGCACCCAGGCCAATTCTTTCACCCACCTGGAAAGTTTTATCCATATCCTCCTCACTCAATCCGAAAAATGCGAGTGTAAGGTTGGCATTACGGTCTTTCCGTTCGCGAATGGGATTGGTTTTTGCAATCAGGTGTCCTTTATTGCGATAACCTAATATCATCCTGTAGGCACCAAGCTCTTTTCTCCAGTCACTGTCAGTAGCGGTTCCGGAAGCTGGCGCAGAAGCAGTGGCTGTTCCATTAGCGCCATTCGTGTTTCCATTCACATAATTCGCATTTCCATTCCCTATAGCAAAATCGAATCCTTCAAAAAATTTCTTCAGTTCAGGATCAACACTATTAGGGTCTTTGGAAAAGTCGCGGTACAGATTTTCGATGAATTCGGGGTGGGAGTTTGTGATATATGAAAAATCTTTCATTAATGTGGATATTTTTGAGGGCAATTTTGGGACACAAATATCGCCTAAAAACTCTGAAAAAAAGGCTTGATTTTAGGTAAACAACCGGTTAAAAATCAGAAATTAACCGCCTGACGGCGATTTTCCCGGGTTTGAGGAGTTTGAGCGGGAAAAAAGCGGCTATCCGGCAATTGAATCTCAATATTTTGGGGAGTTTTACGAACTTAGGTCCTTTAAAATTTGGTGGTTAGGCAGTCCAGCCCTACCTTTGCCGTCCTTAAAATTGATACGAAATGGCTAATCATAAGGCAACGAAAAAAGATGTGCGCCAGGCTGCAAAACGCCGTGAAAGAAATAAATACTATGGCAAAACTACCCGTAATGCCATCCGTGACCTGAAAGCAGCAAAAGGCAAAGAAGCAACTGACGGACTGCCTGATGTAGCCAGCATGATCGATAAACTGGCTAAGCGTGGTGTTATTCATAAGAATAAAGCCGCTAACCTGAAAAGCAAACTGGCTAAGAAAGTAGCTGCAGCTAAATAAGCTGTAGGTCCTTTTCACATAATTTAAAAAAGCATTCTCCATTGGAGGATGCTTTTTTATTTAGCTTATTTTTAAGCACAATTACAATTCCTGTTTATGAGATCAATCCTCCTGGCTTTATGCATGCATGGCTTTACGGCTGCATTCACTCAACCCATTACCACGCGCTTTGAACAATCCAAGGGTACTCAAACACCTGCTTATTATGAAGCTATCGAATGGTGGCAGAAACTGGATGCACGTTCCCCTAAAGTGAAAATGCAGACCATGGGCCTTACTGACGCCGGCCTTCCCCTGCATCTTGTTTTTATTTCCAACAATGGCGATTATAACCTGACCAGTATCCGCAAAAGCAATAAGCGGATCCTTTTCATCAACAACGGCATTCACCCTGGTGAGCCGGATGGTATTGATGCTTCGATGCTGCTCGCGCGGGATATTGTGACCAATGCTTATAAACTGCCGGATAATGTTGTACTGGCTATCATCCCTATTTATAATATCGGCGGATGCCTTAACCGCAGTGCCAATTTCAGGGTAGATCAAAATGGCCCTGAAGAGTTCGGCTTCCGTGGCAATTCTCAAAATCTCGATCTTAACAGGGATTTTATCAAATGCGATTCAAAAGATGCAAAGGCTTTCGCTTCCATCTTCCGGATGCTTGATCCGGATGTGTTTGTAGATAATCACGTGAGCAATGGGGCCGATTATCAGCATGTGATGACATTGCTGACCTCCCAACACGATAAACTGGGAGGCGCTATGGGAGAATTCATGAACAAAGAATTTGAACCCGGTCTGTATGCAGCCATGAAGAAAAAAGGTTATGACCTCATTCCCTATGTAAATTCATTCGGCGATACACCGGACAATGGCTGGCCTGAATTCTGGGACAGTCCGCGCTATGGCACCGGCTATGCCGCCCTCTGGAATACTTTCTCCTTTATGCCGGAAAGCCACATGCTGAAGCCATATGATCAGCGCGTGAAAGCCTGCTATGCATTGATGCAATCATTCATCGGCTTTACTTCCGAACACAGTGAGACGATCAAAAAACTGCGTAGCGAAGCCAAACAAAATACGCGCAATATGAATACGCTGGCAACAAGCTGGACGCTGGACCGCAATATTTCGCAGGATTATCTTTATAAGGGCTTTGCCGCAGGACGCAAGCCCAGCGAGGTTTCTGGCCTGCCAAGATTGTATTACGACCGCAGCAAACCTTATGAAAAGACCATTAAGATCATGAATCATTACACGCCAAAGGAATCTGTAAGCAAACCAACTGCATACATCATTCCACAGGGATGGTGGAAAGTGGTTGACCTTCTGCAATTGAATAAAGTGGAAATGCAGCCATTGAAACGCGATACAACCATTGAAGTGGAAGTGTATAAAATTGCTTCCTACAAAGCTTCACCACGGCCTTATGAAATGCATCATACCAACACTGAAGTAAAAACAACTTCTTTTATCGAAAAAGTAAACTTCCGTAAAGGAGACTGGTATATCCCCCTCGACCAGGAAGGCAATCGTTTTATCATGGAAGTGCTGGAGCCACAGGCAGAGGATTCTTATTTCACCTGGAATTTCTTTGATGGAATACTTGGACAGAAAGAAGGCTATTCAGCATATGCTTTTGAAGATATTGCAGCTGATTATTTAAAGAACAATGCAACAGTCCGCAATCAACTGGAGCAACAACGGGCTACAGATACAAGCTTTGCAAAAAGCGCACGCGCACAGCTGGATTTTGTGTACCAGCACTCAGCCTGGTTTGAGCCGGCTTTCTTGCGCTACCCGGTATACCGTATAAAATCCAAATGATTAAGTTTTCCCACGAAATCTATTTTTATTAATTCTTTGTGCTCTTTGTTGTATTTGTGGGATATTATTCCCACAAATACAACAAAGAGCACAAAGAATTTTTTATTACTTAAGTGGCTTCTGTGGG
>CBHEUU010000649.1:0-3115 GCA_965990355.1 uncultured Chitinophagaceae bacterium | reverse complement strand
CTTTGATCATATACACGTATACACCTGCAGCCTGCTTTTCGCCTTTATAAGTACCATCCCAGCAGGCATCACGTTCTTTGGAATAAAATACGCGAACACCCCATCTGTCAAAAACACTGAATTCGATATTGTCGATAATCCCCCAGAATTTGATACCATAGCAATCATTAAGCCCGTCGTTATTCGGTGTAAACGCGCTGGGCATGAGATAACCTCCCTTATTGCTGTTGTCTACTTTTACGGTTATGGAATCATAACCTGTACAACCCGATCTGTCGGTACCCGCCACAACATAGGTGGTAGTAGCTTTAGGCATGGCAACGGGATTATGAACAGAAGCGTTGCTTAAGGTAGCTGACGGTGTCCAGCTATATGTCCTTGCCCCGGTTGCATCGAGACGGCTGCGGTCGTAGCTGCAATCAAGATCATTAGAACTTGCAGCGCTAATAACAGGTAATGGTAAAACTGTAACCCTTGTTTGCAGGGTGGCTGAACTACCGCAGGTGCTTTCTAAAATGGTCACCTCATAATCGGTGGTAGCTGCCGGTGAAACTTTTGGTGCTGCAATAGTTGGATTATCCAGTCCATCACCAGGCAGCCATAAGTAGGTATCACCACCTGAAGCAGTTAACACAACAGAATCATTAATGCATGTCTGCACCGGGCTGTTGACTGTAAAAACAGGGTCTGGCAGGATATCCACCCTCACTGAATCCAGGTGTTCGCAAGTGTTGGCATCTGTGATCACTACTTCGTACGAAGTTGATGATACCGGGGAAACAACAGGATTAGCGCTGAACGGGTCATCCAGTGTAAAGGAAGGTGCCCAGACATAAGAATTACCTCCATTTACCCATAAAGGCAGCGACGTGTTTTTACATATTGCAGTATCCGCCTGGATGCTGATGGAGGGTTTGGCAAAAATGTTTACCTGCACCGTATCCTTTGCTGTACATCCGTTCACTGTTGTTCCTGTTACGATATATTCTGTAGAAGTAATTGGATTAGCTACCGGGTTACTGACCGCACCATCGCTCAAAGCAATATCCGGTAGCCACGAATAGTCCTGGGCTCCCGATGCCTGAAGTTGTACAGGCTTACCAGCACAAATAACCGTGTCGGCATTGGTGGTTACAACCGGCTTCTCCACGGTTATGTTTATCGTATCTGCTTTGCTGCAGCCATTAGATATGACTGTGACTGAATATTCTCCCGCATTTGACACATTAAGGGTCTGGGAAGCGGCCCCTGTATTCCACGCATAAGTTGACCCCGGATTACCTGCATTCAGTAACAGGTTTGAAGAAGAGCAGATAAGAGTATCATTTCCCAGGGCTACGTTTGGCAATGGAGTGATTGTTACAAAAAAGCTGTCCCGGTTAATACAAGCCGAACGCTTTGTTTCTACCCAATGGTAGCCCGGCGTACTGATAAAGATGGAGTCGGCACTAACTCCATTGCTCCACAAATAAGTTCCTATAATACTGGATGAGCCAACTTTAATACTATCGCCCGCACACACGTTAAGGTTCTTTACGGGCAGATGCGCATTATCCACTACTACTACTTGTCTGCAGGTACTGGTTTGAGTAGGAAGCCCTATATCAAGCGTCTGGGTTATCGTGTATATTCCGGGAGTAGTATAAACAACCGGAGGAGGTTGTGGCAAAGATGAATTCGGAATACTTGAATTGGTACATCCACTAAAACGGATCCTGGTAAGGCTATTGTTGGACACATTTGTAATAAATGTATAGAGATCACTTTCAACTCTGAATATTTTTGAAAGCGAATGAGGTAAACTCAGGTTACCAATATTTCCCAGGTTGGTACCCGTAGGGGTTGAAAGCAGGTCGCTGCCAAAATCCAATCTGATAAACTGATCATAAGTTTCTCCGTTTACAGCAAATGCGGTAATATTCCCACATTCTTTCAGAAAGCAAATATCCCTGGTCTTGTTCAGTACATTACCTGGATTGCCAAGATTGACCAGTACAGGTGTGTTCAATAATGAATTGCCAAAATCAAGCCGGATAAGATCAGCGTCCGGCTCATCATTCACCACGAATACATGCCAGTTGTTGTTGTCAATGATGGCGAATATGCCAGTGGGGTAAGTAAAACTTCCCCCCGGATTACCCAGGTTTTGTCCAATTGGGATATTATCAAAACTGGCGGAAAAATCAAACCTTGTTAAGGTGCGGTTTTGAGCGTTAAGTGTCAGCCCGTACCAACGGTTGCCTTCCTGGAACATATGAAGGTCCACAGGATATGCCAGGTTACCCAAATTACCCCAGTCCGTTCCAACCGGGTTGGTATTGGTAATATTGGCACCAAGCTCCACTTTTATGATCCTGGAAGTTATACCTAATAAGGTATGGCCTCCTACCATGATCACGTACCATTTACCTTCATTCTTTACGACCTGCAATCCTTCAATAGTATTGATGATAACCCCACCCACAGTACCAAGCGGAACTGCAGTAGGTGTGTTCAACAATGAGTTACCAAAATCAAGCCGTACAAGCCCTCCAGGCAGGTGATTGGATACAAACAGATAATAGTTACCATTGTCTGATACAATATCAGAGAAAACAGGAGAACCCAATGCATTCCCGATATTGCCGAGATTAACACCTGTTGGAGCAGAGTAAGAATTGCCTGCGCAGAAATTCCAAAAATAATTGGTGGCATTAGAAGCCATATTAGTAATGTTGACCGGTTCATTGAGGCAAACAGTGTCGGGAGCAAGAAAGCCGGCGGTCACGGGTTTTGCGGTAGAACAGGAATCAGCAACAAATGTGCAGGTGCTGCTGGTCTGGTTTATTTGTGCAGATCCGCCCAATGTTCCATTCCATGCCGGATTTCCCTGTTTGTTTAATAAGTTATCGAAAGTATAATAGGCCTGAAGTCCGGTTTGTGTGGCAGGATTGGGCAGTGAAGTGTTCATATATGTCTTTATCTGCGCCTGCGTACGCGCTACATTCCAGATACGCACTTCGTTGATATAACCGATCAGCTGCGTGTTGTGCACGATCGCATCATATAAACCTATCCTTGTATTAAAATTATTCTGAAACAACGTGCCCGAAGCAGCTACGCTGCTCATCAGGAA
>CBHEUU010000648.1:0-3124 GCA_965990355.1 uncultured Chitinophagaceae bacterium | reverse complement strand
AGATCCACACCGTTTTCAAACAATGGAATGACGGCGAACTGCAATCCTTCCTGATGGAAATTACTGCCAGCATTTTCACCAAAAAAGATGATGATGGCACCGGCTATCTCGTAGATGTTATCCTTGACAAAGCAGGATCAAAAGGCACTGGCAAATGGACATCTCAGGAAGCAATGAACCTGCCTGTATCCTTACCTACTATTGATATGGCTGTGGCAATGAGGGATATTTCCGGGTACAAAGATGAACGCGTGGAAGCCGCAGAGATCTATAAACCCAGGATCAAATCCTTCGCAGCCAATAAAGAAAAAATACTTCCTCAATTGAAGGATGCACTTTACGCAGCAACATTGATCTGCTATGCGCAGGGATTGGCCATGCTGCAAAAAGCATCTGTGGAGCACAAAATGGATATTCCATTGAAAGATGTAGTGAAAATCTGGAGAGGCGGTTGCATTATCCGCTCTTCCATGCTGGAAATATTCACAGCAGCGTATAAAAAGAATGCAACACTTCCGAATATACTGCTGGATAAAAAGATCGCTTCACTGGTTAAAAAGAAACAAACAGGCTTAAGGAAATTAGCGCAGCAATACAGTGCTGCAAAAATTCCCGCTGCTGCATTGACAAGCTCCCTGGCTTACCTGGATGCTTATACCAGCGCACGCTTATCAACCAACCTGATACAGGCACAACGCGATTTCTTTGGCGCACACACTTATCAGCGGATTGATAAGGAAGGAAGTTTTCATACAGAATGGGAATAAAACTATCAGTTAAAAATTATTTATGGATACCAGAAAGAATTTACACCCCACCATCATCTTTATTTTTGGTGGCAGTGGCGACCTCACAAAACGCAAACTCATTCCTGCGTTATATAATCTCTATCTCGACAAATTTTTACCGGAAAAACATATCGTGATCGGTATCGGCCGCTCACCTTCTTCTGATGAAGAGTATAGAACAAAGCTGCTGGAAGGTGTGCAGGAATTTTCCCGTCGCAAAGAGCAGGTGGAGCAAAAATGGCCTGAGTTTTCAAAGAATGTGTATTACCAGGCACGCGACCTGGAAGATGATCAGTCTTACAAAGGCATTTTCGATTACATCAAAGAGACAGGAACAGAATGGGGAGTACAGCCCAATGTGATGTTCTATCTTTCTGTAGCTCCGCAGCTCGCTCCGGTTATTGCCACCAAATTATCGCAACATAAGATCTGCGATGATACACAGCATACACGTATCGTTTTTGAAAAGCCTTTTGGCCATGATCTCGAAAGCGCCAAAGAGTTGAACAAACTGCTTGACAGCTTATTCAAAGAAGATCAGATCTACCGCATCGATCACTATCTCGGAAAAGAAACGGTTCAGAACATCCTGGCTTTCCGTTTCGCCAATGCTTTATTCGAACCGATCTGGAACAATCACTATATTGATCATATCCAGATCACGGCTTCTGAAACGATTGGCGTGGAAGACCGCGGCGGATATTATGATCAATCCGGAGCATTGAGAGACATGGTGCAAAACCACGTGTTGCAATTGCTTTGCATGATCGCCATGGAACCACCCACTTCTTTCGATTCAAATGAGATCCGCAATAAAAAAGTGGATGTGCTTTCAGCCATCCGCCGGATCGCGGTGGAAGATGTGCATGAAAATGCAGTACGCGGTCAATACACTTCCGGCTGGCAAAAAGCAAAGGAAGTGCCTGGTTACCGCCAGGAAAAAGGAGTTAGTCCTGAATCACCGGTTGAAACATTTGTGGCTGCCAAATTCTTTGTTGACAACTGGCGCTGGAAAAATGTTCCTTTCTATATCCGCACCGGCAAACGCCTGCATGAAAAAACCACGCTTATCACTATTCAGTTTAAAGAAGCACCTCACTATTCATTTCCTGCAGAAGCTGCTGATACCTGGAGGCCCAACCGTCTTACATTCAGCATTCAACCGCAGATGGATATCCGCATCCGCTTCCAGGCAAAACGCCCGGGTACTGAAATGGTGCTGACACCAGTGGATATGATATTCAATTATGCTGAAGCATACGATGAGCAGGAACCCGAAGCATACGAAACCCTGCTGGAAGATGTAATAGAAGGTAATCAAACTTTGTTCATGCGTGCTGACCAGGTGGAAGCCGCATGGGACGTGATTTCGCCGATACTGGAAGCATGGCAGAAAAGAGCACCGGTTGATTTTCCCAATTACTCACCTGATAGCTGGGGCCCCGAAGATGCAGAAGCGCTTATTGCAAGGGATGGACATTTCTGGGCTAACCTGCCGGCAGCAGGAAAAAACGGTAATCACAAATAAAAGAACATGCAAACTTTTGTTGCAAAAAATACAGATGAATTAAGCCGGCTGTTTGCTGACTGGCTGGTGGAGTACATACAGGATACATTGAAAAAGCAGGACCGCTTCACGATATCTTTATCAGGTGGAAGCACACCCAAAAAGCTTTACCAGTTACTGGCAACAGATGAATATGCCGGTAAGATTGACTGGTCAAAATTGCATTTCTTCTGGGGCGATGAGCGGTTCGTGCCTTTCACGGATGAACGCAATAACGCCAAAATGACTTTTGATGAATTGCTGGACCATGTTCCGGTTAACAAAGATCAGATCCATGTAATGAGAACAGACCTTCCTCCGGATGAAGCGGTGGATGATTATGATGATAAACTGCATCAGTATTTTGATGGTAAACAATCCAGTTTTGATCTCGTAATGCTTGGCCTGGGTGATGACGCACATACTTTATCTCTTTTCCCCGGCTATCCCGTGATAAAAGAGAACGATAAATGGATGAGCGCATTCTATCTGGCGGAACAAAAAATGTATCGCATTACGCTGACAAAGCCGGTCGTGAACAAATCATCACGGGTGGCTTTCCTGGTGAGTGGAGCAGCCAAAGTACCTGCCCTGAAAGCAGTATTGTATGGCGATAAAAACCCTGACAAATACCCGGCCCAGGTGATACAACCTGAGAATGGGCAATTGTATTGGTTTTTGGATGACGCTGCCGGAGCTGCGTTGCAATAATCAAATGATAGTATGATCTCTAAAAAAACAATAACCCTGTTTGTGCTAGGTGCACTGGTTATATTGGGCGTAGCTGCCG
>CBHEUU010000647.1:0-3139 GCA_965990355.1 uncultured Chitinophagaceae bacterium | reverse complement strand
GGTTAATAAAATAGATAAATAATTTTTGCTGCTATTAAAAAGCATATAATTTTGTCGCCGTTACTAAATATCTAAAAAACAAGATTATGAACAAAGCTGAATTAATCGCGCAACTTGCCGATGATGCAGGTATCACTAAAACACAGGCTAATGCTGCGCTGGATTCTTTTGTAGAAGCTGTTACCAAGACGTTGAAAAAAGACGGCAAAGTTACACTGGTTGGCTTTGGTACTTTTTCCGTTTCGAAAAGAAAAGCTCGCAATGGCCGCAACCCTCAGACTGGTGCTGTGATCAAGATCAAAGCCCGCAAAGTTGCTAAATTCAAAGCCGGTAAAGAGCTTTCTGCCAAATTGTAATTGAACCATTCAACACATTAAAAGCTCCAGTGCTTCTGTCAGTACCGGGGCTTTTTTATTAACTTCGCAACTAATCTGATCAATTTTTAAAAATGTAATTATGGGAAGAGGAGATAAAAAAACCGCTAAAGGAAAACGCTTCAAAGGATCTTTCGGCAAGAGCCGTCCTGCTAAAAAAGCGACATTCGCCAAAAAAGCAGCCGCTAAAAAGAAGGCTTAAGGCATATCATACGAAGTACGATTATGCTATGTGTCGTACTTCGTATTTTCCAACTAATACATTCTGCTCCATTCAACGCCCGACCCTCTGTACTTTAAGGCGCCAGTCTTTCCGCTTTCCAGCCTCCGTTTTCCTGCAAAGAATATTCAAACCGGTCATGCAGCCTGGAAGGTCTTCCCTGCCAGAATTCAATCAGCACAGGCGTTAAAATATATCCACCCCAATGGGAAGGTCTTTCAACAGTCCCGCCACCTGTTTTCTTTTCCGCCTCTTCATATTTTTTCTCCAGCCATTCCCTGCTTTCAATGATGCTGCTTTGTGGTGACACCGTTGCTCCTATCTGGCTGCCCAATGGCCTTGAATGGAAATACTCATCATTTTCAGCAGCCGTCACTTTTTTGATAATGCCTGTTATTCTTACCTGCCGCTCCAATTCTTTCCAGAAAAAAACCAGGCAGGCTTTAGGATTTTCTGCAAGCTGCTTGCCTTTGTAGCTATTATAGTTGGTAAAGAAGACAAACCCTTCCTCCGAAAATCCTTTCAGCAACACGATACGTGCAGAGGGAATTCCGTCTGATGAAGCAGTAGCCAGTGTCATCGCATTCACGTCATCTATCTGCGAATCCACTGCTTCCTGCCACCATTTGGCAAACTGCCTGATGGCGTCTTTATCAATATCTGCTTCTGAAAGGGATTGACGGGCGTATGTTTTACGTATACTTGCTATATCGGGTTGCATAAAGGAGAGTTTGCCTGCAAAGGTAGGAAGAGCGTCTTAATTGAACATTGAATATTGAGCGTTGAATATTGAGTATTTTGTTTTACCACGTGTGAATGTTCAATACTCAACGCTCAATATTCAATGTTCATGTGATGACTGTTGCTTTTGTGCTAACTGATCTCTTTCTTCCGATACCATGTGCAGCATGCTTTCCAGCTCACCAATACGCCTTAATTGACCTTCCAGTTTCTTATTGGCATTAGCAACCTGTTGCAGATCATTGTTGATCTCTTCCAGGTAGGCCACTTTCTTTTGCAATTGCTGGCGCTGATGATTTGCTTCTTTCAGTTTGTCTTCTGTTATGTTTAATTCCTGCTGCAGTTGCAGGTTTTCTGCCGTAAGGGCCTGGCTTTTTTGACGGTATCTTTCTATATCACTGGAGAGTTTGATATGCTCTTCTTTCAGGTCTTCGTGTTCCAGGCTTTGCATACGGGAAGAAGTGAGCTGCGCTTCCAGCTTATGTATCTTATCCTGTAAAATATTGAAGTCGCTGTAAGCATGATCGAGCATGGCGCTCATTTCTTTGCTCAGTGTTTCTCTCTGACGGACCGTATTGATCTCCGATTCTTTATTTGCCAGTTGCTGACGCATATAATCAATCTGGCCGGCAAGCTCTTCATTTGTTCTTGCCATTTCCTGTTGCAACTCTTCTTTTTCTTTGATCACTTCAATATTGCCCAGCAATTCATTGATCTTTTGATTATGCTCCAGCAATGAACGTTTTGCTTCCATCAACCGGGAGAGATAATCATCCTGCGGATGTGCGGGTTCTGCAGCAGCAGCCTGTTGTCTGACAGCCGTCAGCTCTTCCTGCAGTTGATTGTTCTGATTCCTGAGTTCAGCGATCAGGTGTTGCGCGCTTTCATCCTGGCTGCTGGCATGTCTTGACATTTCAACCAACTGACCTCTTAACTGATCATTTTGCTCCTTGAGTCCGGCAATCACCGATTGATGATCTTCCTCTTCATGGTGGTGGTGCTGCGCTGAAGAAAGCTGTTGATGCAATTGATCATTTTGTTCCTTCAGTTTATTGATCAGTTGTTCTTTATTATTATTTTCTGCAAACACTTCTTTTGCATAAGCCACCTGCTCCTGTAAATCTTTATTCTCTTCTCTCAATGTCGCAATCAGTTGCTGGGTGTTTTCATCCGGGGCATTTGCCTGGCGTGCTGTTTCAACCGCTGCTTTCAATGCCCTGTTCGACTTCTTAAAATCTTCCAGCTCCATCGCAAACTGGTCTGCATTTTCTTCAGCAGTATTGACACGGTTGGTAAGTGCAGTTATTTCCCTGTCCTTTAACTCCATGTCATTAAAATATTTCAGCTTCCATTCATTGCGCGCGAGATCGGCCCTGCTGTTGCCGGATTCCTCTTTGGGTATCCGCAGGTTTTTACGGCTGGTAATAAAAAAGTGTATAGTAATGCCCAGGATGATTGCTCCGAGCAATAGCACGACAATTTCAACTACGGAAAGGGTAAGCGTGGAAGCCATAACATGGTGGTGTTAAGAGATTCTGAAACTAGTAAAATTCGCGGATATGGGATATGGCTTTTTAATTTTTCACAAGAAGGGGCTCACAAGATAATCGGTATATTTAATTAATAAAAGTATTATTCACAAAATGGTAAATTTCCGATATACGATCTTTTTTGTCATTTTTTTCGGCCTGACAAAAATGCCGGTAGCCCAGGAAATGTACTGGTATAAATGCTTTAAAGGAACGATTGACAAATACCCTTTTACGCTTCATTTGCACAAAATGGACCGGACATATTCAGGGTA
>CBHEUU010000646.1:0-3147 GCA_965990355.1 uncultured Chitinophagaceae bacterium | reverse complement strand
CATTGACTACCATTCTGCTACCCCCAAGTACCTGCAACTGGCCAATTCCATTGTGAAGGCCATTGAAGATGGAAAACTGCAGGTAGATGATGTGCTGCCCTCTATCAATGAACTGAGCTTCCAGTTTGAGATCTGCAGGGATACTGCTGAAAAAGGCTACAAATATTTAAAGAATAAGGGCATCATAGGTTCGGTTCCCGGCAAGGGGTATTTTATCAAGAACATTGATGTGGACCGCACGACCAAGATCTTCCTGATGTTCAATAAGCTCAGCCCGCATAAAAAAATCATTTATGATTCATTGGTGAGCACATTGGGAGATACAGCAACCATCGATTTTTATATTTATAATAACGACCTGGCGCTTTTTAAAAAGCTATTGCAAAACAGTAAAACAGATTATCACTACTACGTGATCCTCCCTCATTTTATTGAAGGCGAGGAAACAGCTCATAAGATACTCAATACTATCCCTAAGGAAAAGCTGATCCTGCTTGACAAGGTGATACCGGGTGTGACCGGCCATTTCGGAGCAGTGTATGAAAATTTTGAAAAAGATATTTACAGTTCACTGGAACAAGCGCTGCCTTTGCTGGAAAAATATCATACCCTTAAAATTATTTTCCCGGAGAAAAGTTATTACCCTGAAGAAATTATCAAAGGGTTTACCTCTTTCTGCCAGGAATACACTTTCAATTTTAAAGTGGTGCATGATATACAAAATGAAGCTATCAATAAAAAAGAAGTGTTCATTAACCTGATGGATAATGACCTGGTGGTGTTGATAGAAAGAATCATTGAATCCAAACTGAAAGTGGGAAAAGATGTAGGCGTTATTTCCTACAATGAAACTCCGTTGAAAAAAATTATCCTCGATGGTATTACGACCATCTCCACCGATTTTGAAGCGATGGGCGTGGAAACAGCAAGGATCATACAGGAAAATACATTAAGACATGTGGAGATCCCTTTTGCATTGACTGTAAGAGCTTCAATATAATCGGATCCTTTAGAACTGGTATCCTATATACAATTGCAACAGTCCATTTTTCAGTTTCTTTCCATCGGTAGGAATGAAAGAAGGTAACCCTGGTATTGAAGCGGAAGAAGATTGTTCATTCAGGCTTCCGAAAAAGGCATTGTAGCGGCCTCCGATGATAAGTCCGGCAATGGGTTTTATCTCCAATCCTCCAGCTACGCCATAATTGAATTTATTATAATAGTCCATTGCATTCTTTGGTGTTGCCGGTGCAGAGCTATTGCTCACGCTGTCTGCTTTAGCCCTGATCAGGAAAGAAACCTGGCCGCCCGCCTGCAATTGAAAAAACTTAGTGATACTGAAAGTCATTAATTGCGGAAGCATAATATAATCCATCATTACTTCGCCAGTGGCGGAGGTGGTTTTAAAATCATACCCCTGCCGGGAGAATATCACTTCAGAACGATAGCCCATTATTCCATTTACAGGAGGCGCCCAGTAAGCGCCAGCCATAAAACCGGTTTTACTGGTAGAATTAGCATCACTAATGGATTTTACGTTTTTAACATTGATAAAGTTCAATCCCGCTTTTAACCCAATTCCGCTTTTAGGTTTGTCCTGTGCGTTTGCGGCCAGGGAAAGAATAGAAAAGAATATACAAACAGTAATTGCAAGATGGTGGCGCATGATTTAAAATTTCTCACAAGCTATATAATAGCATAGTCGTTGAAAAGAGGAATTGTGTTCAACTGAAGAAAAGGATTACTTAACTGTCAAAAAAATAGGAGGAAGTTGATACTTCCTCCTTCACCAAAACTAATCGCTTATGAGTTAGGTAGAGCTCCCTTCTGTGCTTAACTCTACCCGGGTGCAATATTATAACTGAAACAGTAATGTTTGTATAGGATAATGAGTGAACTGTAGATTTCAGGCAATAAACCGCAGATATTCTCAACTCAGCAGCCCCAGCCTTCTCCCGATATCCGATGTAAACACATTCTGCGGGTCATACTTTCTTTTGATCGCCAGCCATTGGTTGTATTGCGGGTACATGGCCTGGAACATTTCTTTATCCAGCATCGAATCTTTACCGAGATAGATACGGCCTCCGGCCTTAAGCACTTCTGCATCCATTTTTTTTGTAAAAGCGCGCAGGTTTTTTGTAACCGGAAAATCAATCGCCAATGTATATCCTTCAAACGGGAAGGACAGGATCCCCTGCCCATGCCCCATCTTCTTGAACACATTCAGAAAGGGAGTGCAGCCACTGGAAGCGATCATTTCAATGATCCTTCTTACATTATCCGCGCCTTCCTGACCGGGAGGGATCACAAACTGGTATTGGATAAATCCTCTTTTACCATATCCTTTATTCCAGTTGTTGATCATATCGAGCGGGAAAAAGAATTTTTCATAATGAATAAATTCTTTTGGGGAATTCTGTACAAATGCGATCACACGGTTCAGCATCCTTACCGTCAGGCTGTTCAGCAAAAATCCGGGAAGAAAAAATGGTACTGTAAGTTTTGATTTTTTATGCAGCTTAAGCGGTTCTTTGCGCAGGGAAGCCGGAAGATCATTTAAGCCTGCAGCATTTCCAACAGTCAATACACCGCTGCCCAGTTTATTGCCTTTTGCAAGCGGATCAACCCAGGCAACAGAATAATTGAAATGGCTGTATTCCTCCAGCGCTTTCAGCATCTCTTCCAGGTTTTTTACCTTGATGGACTTCTGTTTGAAATAAGTGGTCTCGATCCTGCGCAAGCGGATCTTTGCAGTCAGGATCACACCTAAAAGACCAAGCCCTCCAAAGCTGGCTTCAAACAGGTCGGCATGCTCCGTTCTCGAAGCAGTAACTACTTCACCATTCGCCAGCATGATAGTAAATGAAATAACACAATTAAAGAAAGAGCCGTCTACGTGGTGGGCCTTCCCATGTATGTCGTTGGCGATGGCGCCACCGATGGTTACGAATTTGGTACCCGGGCAGATCATCGGCAACCAGCCTTTGGGACCGAACACATTGATGATCTCTTCGAGGCTTACGCCGGCTTCACATTCCAGTATCCCCTCTTTTTCATCCCAGCCCAGGAAATGATTCAGGTGGGTGCAAATAGCCACCCGGCCGTTTTCATTAATAGCCTGATCGCCATAGCTGCGGCCGAGCC
>CBHEUU010000645.1:0-3158 GCA_965990355.1 uncultured Chitinophagaceae bacterium | reverse complement strand
TCGATATCGAGTTGTTGAATAACAGGGTCGGTGTTGTTATCGATTACTACAATAAGAAAACAGATAAATTATTATTTGATCAGGCTTTACCGTTTTCAAGCGGTTATAGCACCATCACAAAAAACTTCGGCAGCATTGAGAATAAAGGATGGGAGTTTGCAGTGAATGCCAGGATACTCCAGGGAGACTTTAAATGGAATATTGGAGGTAACCTTACTTTTAATAGAAATAAAATCCTGAGTATTGATGGCGGGCTTACCAAAGAAAAGTTTGCTAATGGAAGCACAGTTGCTGTACTGAAAGAAGGATCACCGATAGGTTTATTTAAAGCCTACATTTTCGATGGTATTTATCAGACTGGAGAAACAGTATTGCCGGGATCTGGCAGCCGTACCGGCGGTACAAAAGTAAAGGATCTGGATAAAGATGGTCAGATTACCGGTAATGATCAAATGATAGTCGGTGATCCCAATGCAGATTATATCTTCGGTCTTACAACTAATTTATCCTACAAAGGATTTGACCTGGGAATATTTCTCACCGGGGTCCAGGGAAATGATATTTATAACCTGAGCCGCTATAGTTTCGAAAACCCGCTTGGTCAGCGTAATGTTTTTCAGCCGCTTGTTAATCGCTGGTCACCCACTAATCCTACTAATGAGTATGTGAGCGGTTTCCAGGGTCAGCGTATACCGCTTACGGACCGTTTTGTGGAAGATGGCTCTTTTATCAGGTGTAAAAATATTACCCTGGGATATAATTTCACTTCTATTAAAAATGTACGGAACATCAGGGTGTATGTAAGCGCCATGAATTTATTTACCATTACTGATTATAGCGGTTACGATCCGGAAGTAAATACCTACGGTAACGATAACCAGCGGATCGGTATCGACAACCTGGTTTATCCCAATTCAAGAACCTTCATGGCAGGTTTGCAAATCGGCCTTTAATTTTTATTTCATTCAAAGTTTACTATAAATAATTAAGTATGAAAAACAGGTCACTTATTTATATAACAGTATTGCTTATTGTTCCTGCAATGATAAGCTGTAAAAAAAGTTTGGAAGAGGATGTTTATTCGCAGATTTACACTGAGAAATTTTATAAATCGGCCAATGATGCGGAAGCAGCTATTACTGCGGCTTATGGCCCTTTTGGAGATCTGTTTAGCGGTCCTGCTCTAAACATTATAGCCGACTACAGCGCAGACCAGGTTTATCCGAGACCGGTCGTTGCACGAAATACGTTTACGTTGTTTAATTATGATCCCAATTTCACTTCACAGAAAAGTTTCAACCGTGAATTTGAGTCGCCTGTTCAGGTATGGCGTAGTTGTTATGCAGGTATAGAAAAAGCGAACTGGGTGCTTGATAAAGTTCCCGCTACCAGCATGGATGCAGGACGCAGAGACCAGATATTGGGAGAAGCTTATTTTCTTCGTGCGTTATATCACTGGCTGCTGGCTAAAAATTTTGGTGATGTGATCATTAAAACAGCACCAAGCAGAACGGAAGAAGAATCATTTTTTGCTACCAGCCCTGTAGCAGATGTCTATAAGCAAATAAACGATGACCTGGAAAAGGCGGTCCCATTTCTTCCTGATTACAGCGCATCATTAGTAAAAGGCCGTCCAAGCAAACAGGCTGCATTGGCATTGCAGGCGAAATCCGAGTTATATGCGGAGCATTGGTCCGTTGCATTGGCCAAAGCAGAACAGGTGATTACTTCCGGTAAGGTCGGTTTGATGCCTAATGTGAAAACAGTATACGAATTTGCACAGGAAGATGCGGCAAGGTTTGAAAACTTATTTGCTTTTGAAAGCGAAGGTACTGCTGCACCTAACCGTTCATCACAACTCACTTCATTATTTGGTCCGCAAAACAGTACTGGTCCCGAGTATGCGAAATCTTCTTTTGGTTCTGCTTTTGCTTATCCTGCATTTTTCGCATCCTTCAACCCGATTGATAAAAGAAGAACTTTATTAGATACCAATTATATTCATACAAACGGATCGGTGGTCCCTCAAAAAAATATAACGCCCATTACACCGTATGGTGTACTGGTAAAAAAATACCAGGACCCCGTTAGCACCAATGGCTCGGGAAGCAATATTCCTGTTCTCCGCTATGCTGATGTATTGTTGATTGCTGCAGAAGCTGAAGCAAGACAAACAGGCGCCACCACAAAAGCTTACGGGTATATAGACCAGGTCCGTACAAGAGCAGGATTGCCTGGTCTTACAACAGGGCTCAGCCAGACAGCGTTTATTGATTCTGTGTTGCAGGAGCGTCATTGGGAATTGTTTGCAGAAGCTGACCGTTGGTATGATCTTACCCGTACCGGAAAATTCATGACGGTCATTCCGCTGGCTGTTAATGATGTGTATCCCGTTCGTCAGCCTCAGCTAAAACATAAATATTTCCCGATACCACAGGATGAAATTAATGCCAATCCAAAAATTGAACAAAACCCGGCATGGAAATAAACGGATTTTTAGATGATAATCTTAGCGATTACATTTATTAAAATACAATGACAAACAAACGATGAAGAAAGTATTATTTCTTTTCATACTCGCTTCTTTTTTATCAGAAGCTAAAGCGCAGAAAATTACGGGCGAGTATTTACAAAGCCTTAATGGCAGCTGGGCATTTAAAACGGACCCTAACGATATTGGTGAACAACAAGCATGGTTTGGTGAAACGGTTAATACATCATCATGGGACAGTATGCCTGTACCGGGCAATTGGGACCTTCGTAACGAGTATTCGCATTATGTAGGAAAAGCATGGTACAGGACTTCCTTTTCTATTCCAGCCATCAACAAAGAGCAGGTGGTGAGACTGTTGTTTGAAGCAGTGTACCACGACAGCAAAGTGTGGTTGAACGGTAAACTGCTTGGAACAAACAATAGCGGTTTCCTGCCATTTGAATTTGAAATAAATAAACTTTTAAACTATGGAAAACCCAATTCTTTAGTTGTACGCGCAGATAATACATTTCGCCGGGGAGCCATCTGGAACTGGGGTGGTATACGCAGGCCGGTTACGCTTGTAGCTACCGGCTCAGCACGGATTGTTCAGCAAATGATCTCTTCACAAATTGATCTTGATAAAAAAACAGCGGCAATAAGTATTAAGCTTTTTGTGAAGAAT
>CBHEUU010000644.1:0-3158 GCA_965990355.1 uncultured Chitinophagaceae bacterium | reverse complement strand
CTGGAAAAATTACTCAACTTCATTTAATGGATCCCGCACGTTGGGCGTCGCTATTCCATATAATGGGATGTACGACAATATGGCTGGAAATATTGTAGGTATTGCCCATTGGAATCCGCAGTACAAAATTTCTATAGATGCTACCCTTAATGATTCTATTCCATTATATTTTACCTATGACACTGCAGGAATTTATTTTTTAGCTCCCCAGGTTAGTATAGAAAATACCAATCAGTTTGAGTATTGTGTTTTATTGAATAATAAGGCAGCCATCACTTCATGGGCTCACTTCAGCCAGTTTACACAAACGGCGGTCGGAGATATGAAAGCAGGAAGTGGAATCACGGGGAGCTATAACATTAAACAGAAAGAATACCTGGTTGCACACCTCAGAAATAAGAATGGTAAGATGATTTCATCCTGGGTTGTGTATTTTAAAGATAGGTCACCCGAAATTGCTTCTTTATATACGTCTAATAATCCACTGGAGTTTTCCCAGATTTTAAATAATAAAGACCATTTCGGTAATGGTCCGGCAGAAATCGGCTGGCACCGGCAATACAATAATATATCAAAAGAACAAGGCAGGATTTTGAAATTGCCTCATAATGAAAATTCTGTATTGTTGAATATTGATGCAAAGATTTATGAAAAGGAAGCCCTTGAATATACCGTACTGTTTAATGGGAAAACAATAAGAGATTGGGGTTCGGGGGAATTCGATAACAATTATATACTATTAAAAAATCTTGATCCTGGAGATTATACGATTCGCATAAGATTTAAGCGGCAGCGGAATAATATTACCGAATTGCAATTTTCAATTTCGGCTATCTGGTATAAAATGGCAGCTTTCAGAGCCGCTGTTTTGACTTTCCTGGTTTTGGCACTGGCATTATTTATATCTGTTTTAAAATATCGCAAACAGAAAAAGGTCTTGAAGCATCTCCACAGAAAAGCGGAGCAGTCTGCCGAAGATCTAAAAAATATTCATTCACTTTTAAATCCCCATTTTACTTTTAATGCCCTTAGTTCTATTCAAGGGCTTGTCAATAAGGGAGATTTAGACGCTGCCAATAAATATTTATCATCATTTGGGGAACTCTTGCGGGAAACCCTGAAAGAAAGTAAAACACAACACATCTCACTTAATAAAGAGTTGGAAAACCTGGGAATTTATATTGGACTGGAGCAGTTAAGGCATTCTTTTGTATATAATCTTCAGATAGATGAAGATATAGACTTGTACTCGTCCACTATACCACCTTTTCTGCTGCAACCATTTGTAGAAAATGCGATTAAGCATGGTTTCTCCAAAAGGCATGGGCAAAGTAAATTGAACCTGAGTTTTGATAAAAAGGGGAATGATATGTTAGTTAAAATAACCGACAATGGTGGAGGGTTTGACAAAAAGAATTTTAAAGAAGGGTATGGACTTAGTCTTTCCAAAAAACGGATTGAATTGATAAATAGTGAATATGGCGAGGAACTGATTAAATTGCAAATAGAAAGTACCAGTGAAGGGACTTCAATTTTACTATTATTCAAAAATTGGCTATAGATGTTGCAAGCTATTATTGTGGACGATGAGATCAGCAATATTGAAAATCTAACAATCCTGTTGAACAAGTATTGTCCACAAATCACAGTGGTAGCCACAGCTACGAATGTTGAACAGGCCTTATTACTTATCAGGGAGTTTAAGCCCGCCATATTGTTTTTGGATATACAAATGCCAGGCAAAGGAGGCATTGATCTGCTAAAAAGTATTGCAACACCAAACTTTGAAGTAATTTTTGTTACGGCCTATGACGAATATGCCATTCAAGCTATAAAATTTTCTGCAATAGATTATTTACTGAAACCGGTAAATATTAATGAATTGGTGAATGCTGTAGACCGGGCGATTGTGAATACAGAAAAGAAAATGCAAAATGAACGGCTGGAGAATTTGATTGACTCAATCAGTAATAAAAACCAACTACGGATTGCTATTCCGGGACATAAGGAAACGCTGTTTCTTAGCCCCGAAACAATTCTTTTCTGCAAGTCGGATAACAACTATACCATTTTTTACCTGAAAAACACAGAGAAGCATACTTCATCAAAACCCATTTACGAGTATGAAGAGTTGTTAAGTGCACATGGGTTTATCAGGTGTCATCAGTCTTATTTAGTGAACAGCATGTTTATTAAAAGCTGGATAAAAGTTGATGGGGACAGGTTGTTGATGGAGGGTGAGCATGAAATTCCAATTTCCAGGAACAGGAAAGAAAAAGTAAAACAGGCTATCGGCATTAAGTAACGGAGATATCTATTATTTTTTTACATCTTTTTCAACTTTCAAAAGCATGTTATCCAAATCGGAACGTTGTAATAATTTCCCATTTACAATTACCGCATAAATCTTACGGGTATTATTGATATTATCCAATGGGTTGTCATCTAATAATACCAGGTCGGCTAATTTCCCTTTTTCCACTGACCCCAAATCTTTATCCCGGTGCAGAAATCTTGCAGGGTTGATAGTGGCGGTTTGTAATGCCGCAAGAGGTGATAATCCCGCTTCAACCAGCAAACTTAATTCATCATGAAGGCTAAATCCGGGCATCAGGAAATTACTTGCCAGGTCAGTTCCTGCAAGCAGTTTTACTCCTGCATTATGCATATCGCCAACCAGTTTAAGTGTTTGCTGAAAGAATAATGCACGTTGTGTAGAGTCTCCTGTGGTTCGAAGAAGCAGCACCCTTTTCCAGTTTTCTTTCATTGAGTTAGGAAAATATTTTGTTCTCGGGTCGGTCATGAGCTTATTTACATTTGCATCGGTCGTTACTATCTGCAAATTTCTTAAAGTGGGACACTGCCAGGTTTCATTACGGATAAAGATCGAAAACAAGGCCAGCGCCTTTTCTTTGCTGTACGTTTGTGCAGCTTTGAAATTAATCTCCATTCGCTCATTGCTGCTTTGAATGGCATTGACAGATTTAGACGCTGCCAGTTCGGCCCTTAATTCGTTTTCAGTTGTCGATGCTGAAATAAGAATGTCCGATAAATGTTCAATACTGTACTGTCCTGATTGGGAGGCTTCGGCAGCGGTGACAGAAAATGGAACATGGCCTGCAAAAGGGATATTGTTTTTTTTCGATTCATTAGCAATG
>CBHEUU010000643.1:0-3160 GCA_965990355.1 uncultured Chitinophagaceae bacterium | reverse complement strand
AGTTCCCGGCGGTATTTGATCAATTCTGATTTTATATGTTCGTAAGTGAATGCAATGCCCCTTTGCCTTTCGTCGATAAGTGAGGTTTTGATGCTCCTGAATTTCTCATCATGTTTTTCAAAAATGGAAAGGCGGTAATGATACACGAGGGTGTTTTTGGTATCGCTTGTGCTGAGGAAGAAATAACCTTCCTGTGTGTCGAGCGGTATTAAGCCCACCGGCATGATATTGATTTTCTCTTCCACAAATTCATAGATATCAGCACCGGTTTGCAGGGTCGACCGAAGGGTATCGGCGGCATACTGAATGATCTCTTCCAATTCCTGCATGAGTTCGCTGTCTTCGATCATTTCTTCATATAGTAATTGCAGTTGCTGCAATTGAATTCCGGTGAGTTTTTTAGGGAAGTGCTCCTGCAGATACCGTTTGTTTTCCCGGAATGCTACCAGGTTGTTGTAGTGGAATACGACATCTGCCAACTGAGGGTAAAGTTTATTCTGGTCAAAGTATTTGTTGACCTCCTGCAGGTAGGCGAGCAGGGTGTATTTTTTCAGCTCAAAATCAATAAAGCCTTCGGCAAACCAGGTTTCGGATAGTTTTTTCATGTCAGGACATTTTGCTGTAGAACCTAATTTACAAAAAAGACTTTGTAAATAAAAGCAACGTTGCGTTGGATGTGTTAAAATAGGAGGGGCTTCTGAGTTTAACGAAACTTAGCATGTCTTTGTGGTCTTTGTGCCTTTGTAGGTGATTATTCCCACAAAGGCACAAAGACCACAAAGAATAAAATTTATTGGGACATTCTCTGTGAGAACAAACCTTTAATCGAGATTGCCCGGAATTCTTTCTGCAGCGCTCTTCTCTGCGTTGATATCTATTGTAAGCGTCAACTGGAAAAAATGTTTTCCCTGTCCTACATTATTCCGGTAATCAAACTGGTAAACGTATCCCGGTTGTATAGTGAAGTGTTTGGAGATCTGATAACCGGGGCCGGCAAAAAAGCGGTTCCGTTCGAAGTAAGGAGCTTTATTAGTCAGGAATATTTCGTTAAAAGAAGCCAGATAAAAAGTTTTTGGCCCCATCTTTTTATGATTGATGGGTACTGCGGCATTCAGCCTGTAACGATAGCGGTTACGGTAACCGGTATTGAACCAACGTTGTTCAATACGGTAGCGGTGTTCAAACTTCACTCTTTCCAGGTAATGGTTCATTGTCAATTGCTGCCATAAGCGGGTTTCATGGGCAGTAATGGGTTTTACAAAATTACCCCCATCGGTATATGTCTGATAATCACCTACACCCAACAGTACTATAAAGTTTTTACTGATCGCATACGAAACACCACCTTTCATTTCATGGTAAAAATGATCATTGTAAAAAGATTGGGAACGAAGCTGCAATTCATTATAAAGTCCCCATTTTTCTGATAGCGTCACTCTTGTAGTAATAACATTCCAGGAACCAAAATGGGAGCGTTGGGAAAACGCAAAGGAGTAAGCCAATAGCATGGCCACCAGGAAACAAGTCCGCATCGTGTGTTTAGCAGTTTTTATAATCGGCGCAAAGATAACTCTCCCGGCTGGATCTAGATTTCTCTGTCTGCATTAAAATTTTCCAGTTCCTTCGCGACCGCAGTCAGGAAAGTAGCACCTAAACTGCCGTCTACAATCCGGTGGTCATAACTCATGGAGAGGTACATCATGTGGCGGATAGCGATGCTGTCGCCATGCGGGGTTTCCACTACTACGGGTCTTTTTTTGATGGCTCCGACAGCAAGTATGGCTACCTGTGGCTGGTTAATAATAGGGGTGCCCATAAGGCTGCCGAAAGTGCCTACATTGGTAAGGGTGAAAGTGCCGCCCTGGGTATCATCTGCTTTCAATTTGCCGTTGCGTGCATTGTCGGCCAGGGTGTTCACCTGCTTGGTTAAACCAACAAGGTTCAGCTGATCGGCATTTTTAATAACGGGAACGATCAGGTTGCCAGACGGCAGGGCAGTGGCCATGCCGATATGAATGTCTTTTTTCACGATGATCTTATCGCCATCCAGCGAGCTGTTGATCAGCGGGAATTTCTTGATACATTTTACTACGGCTTCCACAAAGAGAGGCGTAAAAGTGATCTTGGTGCCTTCTCTTTTCTCAAATTCTTTTTTCACTTTATCGCGCCACATTACCAGGTTGGTTACATCTGCTTCTGTAAAGCTGGTAACGTGTGGACTGGTATGCTTGCTCCGCACCATATGCTCTGCGATCAGCTTGCGCATGCGATCCATTTCTATGATCTCTACATTGCCGCTATAGGCAGCCACTTGTGCAGACTCATTTGATCTGACCTGTGCAGGGACACTGAATATATTCGAAGAAGGCTGTTGGGATTCCCGATTCGCGACTCCGGTTTCCTGGCTCATAACCCCGCTCTTATTCGATCTGTTTCCTACATATTCCAGTATATCCTTTTTTGTCACCCGGCCTTCATTGCCTGACCCTTGAATATTTTCTAGTTCAGTCATGCTGATGCCTTCACTCGCAGCAATATTCAGTACCAGTGGTGAATAAAAACGGTTAATATGGCCGTTGCTTGATTTTACAGCTGCGGGCGTGGCTACAGTAGCTACTGTAGTATAGTTGTGTACAGGTTCTTTGACAGGTGCTTTTTCTTCTTTTACTGGTGCTGCCGGTGTGGATGGTGCAGAAGAAACTGCCTCAGCAGCCCCGGTTTTTATTTTCGCGATAACCGCGCCGATAGGCACTACATCGTTTACCTTATATAAAATTTCTTCTATAACGCCTTCAGCCGTGCTGGGAACCTCGCTATCCACTTTATCAGTAGCGATTTCCAGCACCGTTTCGTCCATTTTTACGTTTTCCCCGGGTTGTTTATGCCATTTCAGGATGGTCGCTTCCATGATGCTTTCCCCGAGTTTAGGCATTATCAGATCAACTATAGCCATAGCTTTTTATTTGTATTCAGCCTTACCCGCCGCGGCGGGTAAAAGACAAGCAATGATAACCGGCCAAAGGTAATGATTTGGAATTTATCAGCCGATCACCCGTTAGTCAAAATGAATTTTCGCAGGAAATTCAATGCGTTCAGTGCCGTGGTGGTGATATTCCGCTGGCGGTCAAAACGAAGATTCAGTTTTAGAGTGACTACCCGG
>CBHEUU010000642.1:0-3162 GCA_965990355.1 uncultured Chitinophagaceae bacterium | reverse complement strand
GAAATAAGGACCGAGACCGATCAATGGTATGGCTGTATTTTCTTTATCATTAAATAGATATCCCGCTTTAAAAAGGCTTTTCACACCGATCAGATAGCCGCCGCCAGTTTCCCCATTAATATTTCCGGTTGACCTGGTATCTGAGTTGAAACCAAAGCCGCCTGTTAATTCTCCGCCAACATCAAAAACGAATTTGTTTTTTGTCCAGGCAGATTTTTTTTCGATACCGAGCGAAAGGATCAAACCGGAGAACTGCTGATCATTGTATAAATTACTTCCGCCGGCATAAGCATAAAGATCCAGGGTATAAGAACCGTATCCCGCCGCAACGCTTCCATATGTTCCTTTGCGCCCTGTTTGGGCGAAGCTTAAAAAAGAAGAAAGCAGAGCTACTAATAAAAGGGAGGTGTGTGGTTTCATGGTAATAGCGATTTTTTGTTGATGTAAAGCTATTAGCAGATGAAACCGGAGTCAATAGAACGAAAGTTATACCGGGTAACCGGCAGATGGTTTACCCGGGATTGCCAAATATCTTGTTGATCGCTTCTGTGCGGTTCTGTACGTGCAGTTTTTCATAAATATTGTGGACATGCTGGCTGACCGTACCTTTCGAAATGGTTAGCTTTTCTGCGATTTCTTTATACAGCAACCCTTTTGCAAGCAGGGTCAGCACCTCCATTTCGCGTTCGGATAATTGGTTGTGCGCTACAGGTCGCTGGAATGAACTCACCACTTTGCGTGCGATGGAGAGACTCATGGGAGAGCCACCCTGGTGAATTTCCCGGAGAGCGGAAATGATCTTATCGGGCGAGGAGTTCTTTAATAAATATCCACTGGCCCCTGCAGTGAGGGCCTCGAATACCTGGTCACTGTCTTCGTATACGGTAAAAATTACAAACTGTAAAGATGATCCCTTCTCCTTTAACCGCCTGATGCAATCTATACCCGTTCCTTGAGGAAGGCCGATGTCCATTATCACAATATCCGGTACATCTTCACTTAGTCCGTCAACCGCATCTTCCGCATTATTATAGGAAGACACAAATTCAAAACCCGCGGTTTGGGTAATGATGAATCGCAGCCCTTCCCGGATCTCGTTAATGTCTTCTACAATACTTATAAGAATTGGTTCCATTCTATAAAATTGATATTCCGTTTTGATATCGTCGATATAACATTAGTTATACTGGCAGGGGGGCGCTTAAAACAACCGTTGTCCCGGCCTCTCCCTGGCTGATGCTGAATGTCCCTCCGGTCTGCTCCATACGTCTTTTCATATTAGTAAGGCCATTGCCAAAGCGGGTGACCGTGTGTTGACCCGTCCCGCGCCCATTGTCCCGGATGATCACTTCCAACCGCTCAGTTACATTCACCGAAATATTTACCTTGCTTGCGTGCGCATGTTTAATGCAGTTGTGCACGGCTTCTTTGCAGGATAGATAAATATTACGCCGGAATTCCTGGTTAATGGATAAAGCAGGCAATGGCTCAGTGCTGGCAAAATCATATGCGATGCCTGCATTATCGAGCGTTTCGGCAATGTGCAGCCGCATGTAAGCGATCAACTGGTCTAGCGTGTCCTGCTCGTGATTCATGATCCAGATGATCTCATTCATTTTCTGGATCAGATCCTGCGCTGTTTGTTTCAGCCGCGTTGCGATGCTATCCTGTCCTTGTATAGTTCTGCTAAGGAATAAAATGGAGGTGAGGCCTGAGCCCATATCATCATGCATCTCCTGGCTGATGCGGTGCCGTTCAAGCAGCTGTCCTTCCATCAGGCTTTTTAGCCGAAGGTTGTCCTGTCCGGCTTGAAGGGCCTCCAGGTTCTTTTTATTGAGCAGCTGCCGTTGCCGGTAATACCGGATGCCCCAGAATGCCAGCATTCCCATCACCAATAGCCCCGCCACCAACACCCAGAGCCAGGTACGCTGTGTTGCCGTTTCCCGGTTCTTTTGTTCCAGCTGCAATTGTTGTTTTAAAAGTTGCGATTGCTTTTTCTCCACCTGGTAGCGCGTTTCCAGTTCCTGCACATTTTTGATCAGTTCTTTATTAACAATGGATGCATACACTGAATCGTACGCCTGCCTGTATTGCGCGGATGCGTTGAGATCGCCTAATGCGATCTTAATATCAGACAGCAGCATCAGGGTTTTGGTTTCTGATTCTTGCTGCTCATTCTCCCGCGCAAATGCAAGCGATCTCATCGCCATTTGTTCGGCTTCCTTATATTTTTTGCTTTGGAACAATCCGCTTGCGATGCCCTGTAGCGCCAGCGATTTACCATAACTATCCGACAGTGAATCGGCAAGCGGCAGTGCTTTCCTGAAATAAGAAATGTATACTTCCGGGGCAGCTGTTTCACTTAGCATGTCTCCAAGATTGATCAGCGATGTTTCCTGGAGATCGATATCATCGAGCTGTTTGCCCAGTTCATAGGCTTTATTAAGAAATAGCTCCCTTTCTTTGCTTTTCCCACCCCCTTCCAGTGCATTGGCCATATTCTGATACGCACGGCCCATTGTATATGGTTCCTGGCTTTTTTCTGCAGCACTCACTGATTTTTTTGCAAACTCAAGGGCTTTTTGCGGCTGATTCAGATTGCGGTAAAGACCACAAAGATTACCATACAACAAGGATAGCGATTGCGCAGTGGCCGTGCGCTCAAACTCCGGCAGGCTTTTGAGATAGTGGTTTGCCGCAGCTTCATAATCTTCTTTATATTGATACACCACGCCAATGTTCAGCAATGTTTTCAATTTGAATTCTTCCAGGTGATGCTTTTCAGCCAGGGCCAGTGCCTGGTTGTGGAGAGTCAATGATTCATCATACCGTCCCTGTACATTCAATACAGCCGTGTAATTGTTGATGTAACGGATAATTCCTGGCGGAAAATTGAGCCGGGTGCTCAACTGGTTCGCCTGCTGATAATAATAGACCGCTGAATCAGGAATATTGTTTTCATACTGCTGTCCTAATACGATATATCGATTTACCTTATTCGTGTCATCAGCAGCGTGTTCAATGACCGATCGCAGGCTGTCTTTGTTCAGCCCCAATACCATCTGACTGTAAGCCTGCTGGTTGTTGATCACTGACAGGGCTGCACACAATAAACTTCCTGTTAAACCGTGGCGGGACGATTTCATGCTACCTGAGTTTGAT
>CBHEUU010000641.1:0-3169 GCA_965990355.1 uncultured Chitinophagaceae bacterium | reverse complement strand
GTAAGCTCTGTTTTCATTTTATCCGTTACACTTTTTGCACGTGCTTCCGGCGAATGCACTGTTGAATCTTTTTGCGCAGAAGCCTGCATTATTACAAAAGAGAAAGCAAGCATTACTCCTGCCCTTTTCAGACCGTTGGAAAATTTCATGTCGGTAGTTTTTTTCACCCACCTTCGCTAAAGCTATGGCGGGCATGGTTAATATAAATTTAAGATCGACTTATAGATTGGAAAAAAGCCCCGAAGTTTAATTATCGTACCTTTGGGCCGCCATATTTTACTTCCAAAAACCATGTAATGAACATAAAAAACAACATACTCGAAACGATTGGCAATACCCCCCTGATCAGGCTTAATAAAGTGACCAAAGACCTGCCTTGTACGGTGCTGGCAAAAGTGGATTATTTCAATCCCGGGAACTCCATTAAGGACAGGATGGCCCTCAAAATGGTGGAAGTGGCCGAGCAGGAAGGCAAGCTCAAACCAGGCGGCACCATTATAGAAGGTACCAGCGGCAATACCGGTATGGGTCTGGCATTGGCGGCCGTGGTGAAAGGCTATAAATGCATTTTTGTTACAACCGATAAACAATCCAAGGAAAAAGCAGATATCCTGAAAGCCGTAGGTGCTGAAGTGATCGTTTGCCCAACCAATGTATTACCTGAAGATCCACGCAGCTATTACAGCGTGGCAAAAAGACTGGCGCAGGAAGTTCCCAACTCCTATCACATGAACCAGTATGATAACCTTGCCAACCGGCTCGCACACTATGAAACCACGGGCCCTGAAATATGGGAACAAACAGATGGCAAAATAACCCACCTGGTTTGCACAGCCGGAACAGGCGGCACTGTTACCGGCACAGCCATGTTCCTGAAAGAAAAGAATCCCAATATCCAGGTATGGGCAATTGATGTATATGGCTCATTGCTCACTAAATATTTCCGTACCGGCGAGATTGATATGAATGAAGTGCATCCTTATATCAGTGAAGGCTTTGGAGAAGATTTTGTGCCGCAGAACTACGACATGAGTGTGATCGATTATTTTGAACAGGTAACGGATAAAGATGGTGCAGTGATGGCGCGTAAGCTGGCACGTGAAGAAGGCATATTCTGTGGATATAGTGCTGGTAGCTGTTTGCAGGGGTTAATGCAATTAAAAGGCAAGCTGAAAAAAGATGACCTGGTGGTTTGTATTTTCCATGATCATGGTAGCCGCTATGTAGCGAAGATCTACAACGATCAATGGATGATTGAAAGAGGATTCCTGGATGTAAAGACCTTCAAAGATGTGGTAAGTTCAAGAGGCACACAACGCCTCATCACTGTAGGGCCGCAACAAACAGTGGCTGAAGCAGTGGAACTGATGAAGAAATATGATATCGAGCAAATACCGGTCATGAATGGTGATGGCCCTGTTGGAGCAATCAGTGAAGGCGGCCTTTTCCAAAAAGTTTTCAACAACCCGGAGATCAAAAGTTCGACGATCCAGGATGTGTTAGAACCTGCACTCCCTGTTGTGGCATTTGATACACCAATTGAGAAATTAAGTCCCCTTATTCATAAAGGAAATGGAGCTATTTTGGCAAAAGACGAAGCCGGGAATTATCATATTGTCACCAAATACGATATGTTAGAGGCTTTGGGCAAATAGTACACACAATATTAATGTGATCATTTGTGATTATTGTATAAGGCCTCCGGTAACGTTACCGGAGGCCTTATTTCGTAAAAACACGATTTTTTTAAACGTTGTTTTCACAATTAAAAATGAGATGGTTTACGACAAATGTGGGAAATACTGATGCAATTAAATCGGTCAAAACTGCGATATATTATTAAAGGTTTCCTAATTATTTTTGAAGTAGAAGTTGATTGATAAACAATCACTAAACAAATCCAATACCGAATAAACCAGATCCAATAACTTAAGAGAAACCCAATCAAATCCAATTCTTTAGAAAAAACCAAAACAAAAAATCCAGTATCGGTCAACTTCTTCTTTGAAAAACCAAATCCAATCAATCCTTAGAAAAGCACCGAACACCAAAGTCCAGACATCCTGAAAACCACCCAAGATCCAGAAAAAACCGTCCAACATCCAATCCATCCTTGAAGACTCCAAGTCACCGTGTCCAAATCCATGAAAAGAATTAAGTCCGGAACCCTCCTGCTAAAGCCATCTTTAGCAGGAGGCGCGGTGAAACTTAAAAGTGTCATTTAACACCACAGTTTTCCCGATCACGCCTGTAGTCATTCGCTCTGATAAGAAGGTTACCTTCGACGAAAAAAATTCATGACTGCTTTTGCTGATCAAACAGGGAGGACTGTTTTTTTATTGTCCCCACCCCAACGCATCATATCCCTTGTTCCTTCGCAAACTGAATTGCTGGCCGACCTGGGCTTGCAGCAAGAAGTGATCGGCATTACCAAATTTTGCATACATCCCGATGAATGGTTCCGTTCCAAAAAAAGAATCGGAGGCACCAAGCTGCTTAATATGGAACTGATCCATCAATTGCAGCCCGATCTTATCCTGGCCAATAAAGAAGAAAATGTAAAAGAACATGTGGAAGAACTGGCTGCCCATTTTCCTGTTTGGGTCAGCGACCTGCATACCCTCGAAGGCGCTTATGATATGATCCGGGAAATAGGTAGTATCACTTGGAAAACCGCCGCTGCCGCAAAGATCATTGCACGCATTAAAGCCGGCTTTGCTGCATTGCCTGCTCCAGCCTATAAACCCAAAGCCGCCTACCTGATCTGGAAATCTCCTTATATGACTGTGGGCAACGACACGTTTATTCATTCCATGCTGGATATGGCAGGCTATGAAAATGTTTTTGCTGACAGCACCCGCTATCCTGTTATTACCATCAATGATCTGCAGCACTCCGCCTGCAAATATCTTTTTCTTTCTTCTGAACCCTACCCTTTCAGTCGGAAACATATTGATGAACTGCAACCCTTGCTGCCCGATACAAAAATCCTTTTGGTGGATGGTGAAATGTTCAGCTGGTATGGAAGCAGGTTGATGTATGCACCGGAGTATTTTGAGTTGTTAGCGTCTTCTATTTGATCGTTGATCGTTGGCCGAGTGGCCGATGTTTATGATGTTCGATGAGCGGAACCTTTTCAATTGTCACCCCGGACCAGGTTCAATAAACG
>CBHEUU010000640.1:0-3170 GCA_965990355.1 uncultured Chitinophagaceae bacterium | reverse complement strand
AACCAGCTGGTGTATTGAATACGGCATCAGCAGTAACACCGCCGGGATTATATTATTCCAGCTTTTTTTTGCAGTATACCAGCACCAGCCCTGCGCCGAACACTATCAATATATTTTTATCTAAGCGTATATTTTTCATACTTCAAGATTTTAAGATTAGAAATCGATATTCACTCCACCGAGGAATAACCTGGACAATGGATTGGTAATGTTTCCTCCTCTTTCCACATCATAATCCTTGATCTTGGAAAAAGTGGCGAGGTTGCGGCCGCTGATATAGAAGCGCACTCTTGAGATGCCCCACCGTGCAGCTAAAGAAGAAGGAAGGCTGTACCCAAGCGTAGCACTTCTTATTTTAAGAAAAGAAGCTTCCACATTCGCCAGTGTAGTGTAACCCAGCAAAGACGTTAATGAAGCAGTAGAGCGGGGGTGAGGGAAATCATTGCTGGGGTTGTCCAATGTCCAGTAGTTCAACACTGCGCTGTTCTCGCGGCCCTGCAGGTGGAAGCGGTTGTTGTAGTCATACACCATCCATTGTCCCACACGGGCAAAAAGAAATATATTCAGATCAAAGCCTTTGTATGCAAAATCAAGATTTAAACCGGCATTCCATTTGGGAGTAAGCTGGCCAATTACTTTGCGGTCCTGGTCATTGATTTTATTGTCTTTTAGAAGATCCAGCAGGCGGATATCGCCAGGCAATTGATTGTATGATTTCGCTTCAGTTGAATCAGCCAGTTGCCAGATGCCAATCTTTTCATAATCGTAGATCACGTTAACAGGACTGCCTACTACGATCATTCTTCCATTCACGGGCATGGTAGTCAAATTATCTACCAGTGATACCACTTTTTCTTTGTTGGTAAAGAACGTGAGGCCTGCATTGAATTTAAAATCGCGATGCTGCACTACAGCTGCATTCAAGCTGATGTCAAGGCCATGAGTGCTTGTCTTTCCCACGTTTTGTAAAACCTTGCCCGCACCAGTGGTAGCAGGCAAGGCCCGTTCAAGGATAAGGTCGTAGGTGTTGGTTTTATAAAAATCAATGGAGCCATTGAGGCGGTTATTTAACAATCCGAAATCAATGCCGATATTCAATGCTTTTGTTTTTTCCCAGATCAGATCAGGATTGCCTACCAGGTTACTGAAATATAAACCGGTGGCGGATGCTTCGCCAAAGGCATTGGGAACAGTGTTGAGGATTGATTGTGTTACATAAGCAGAGGCAGGATCATTACCGGTTAAACCATAACTCACGCGCAGCTTCAGCTCACTGAAGAGTTTACTGGTGGCCATAAACGGTTCATCAATGATCCGCCAGGCCACGGCACCTGCAGGGAATACACCTGCTTTATTATTCGATTGATATTTGGATGATTCATCCCTGCGTACACTGAAAGAAGCAAGATATTTTCCACGGAAAGAATAATTAACACGACCGGTGAGCGAGAACAGCGCTTCTTTAATATAACCGCTGTTAGCACTTGGTGAATTTCCCAGTCCAAGATTATAAAACAAGCTACTGGGTAAAAGAACGCCGTTTGATTTGCCGATCAGGCTTTCACCATTTGTTTGCTGGTAAGAAGTAACACCAGTCAGGTTCAGGTTATGCTCTCCAAAGGTTTTACCATACGTCACAATATTTTCCCAGGTAAGGTTCCTTCCAAAATTGGCCGAGTCAGAAGCTACACTGGAACCTCCTCTCGAATTGAGTGACAACACATCATAAAATTTACCAACACGGCTATTATTGATCGTAAGTCCGAGGTTGGAGCGGATGTTCAGGCCTTTTACAGGAGAAAGTTCTGCGTAAGCGATCGCAAGTGTGCGGTCAATGATCTGGTTATTGACAGATACATTTGGCAATTCATCAAAAAGCGGGTTCCAGCGTGCCGATTCACTATTGGGGTTTTTGATCAATGCGCCCTGATCGTCATAAGCCCGCGAGAAAGAAGATATTTTAGATGCTTCATCAATCGGATTGGTGCGGGCATCGATCTGGTAGCGGGAATATTGCATCTGCATACCGATCTTGAATATTTTGCTGATCGTTTGATCGAGGCTGAGACGGCCGGTGAAGCGCTTCAATTCATCATTCACAAACATTGCCCGCTCATTATAATAACCAAGTGATGCATACACTTTTGTTTTCTCACTTCCTGCGCTGATACCTACCTGGTGCTCCTGCTGATGGCCATCGCTGATCACGAGATCAGGATAGTCGGTGTTCACCCCGTTGTTGAGATTAGTAAGCTCTTCGTTATTAAAGATCAGGTTATCGGTAGTGTTATCTATCCAGGTGCCGGCAGGGTTAATATTTGCGAGTGTGATCTTTTTGTTGGCTTCCCTGCGCAGGTTGGCGTACTCTGCACCATTCATAAATCTGGGAAATTCGCTTAACTGTGAAATGCCATAGTAAGAGTTGAGGGAAACTTTTGGTTTGCCCGTGGTGCCTTTTTTGGTAGTCACCAATAATACACCGTTAGCGCCGCGTGCTCCATAGATAGCTGTTGAAGAGGCATCTTTTAACACTTCGAGGCTTTGAATATCATTGGCATTGATATCCTGAATGCTTGGATAAATCACCCCGTCAACAATCACCAGCGGACCGTTGTTCGCAGATATGGAACGGTTGCCTCTCACGGTCATGGTCACGCCGGAAGAAGCACTGCCATTAGAGCGAACAATATCTGCACCCGGTAATTTGCCCTGAAGGCTTTCCATCACATTTCCGGAAGGCACTTTCTTCATTTCGTCGCCTTTTACGGAAATAACAGAACCTGTGAGATCACGCTTTTTTACTGCACCATAACCGATCACCACCACAGCATCCAGGTCTTTTTTAACAGACACTAATACAATAGAAATCGTTTCGTTTGTTCCCACTTTCAATTCCTGCATTTCAAAACCTACATAAGAGAAACTCAACACGTCTTTATCTTCTGCATTAATAGTGAACTCACCTTTTTCATTGGTGACCGTTCCGATAGTTGTTCCTTTAATATTTATGGATACACCTGCAAGCGGAGCGCCATTTTCATCAGTGATCTTACCGGTAACAGGTTTGGGTGGGTCCTGCTTCTCATCAGGGCGGATGACGATCAGATTCTTTTCCATGAATTGATAAACAAGCCCGCTGGTCAAAAGGATCTTATCCAATGCTTCGCGGA
>CBHEUU010000639.1:0-3178 GCA_965990355.1 uncultured Chitinophagaceae bacterium | reverse complement strand
CACTGAGCTACAACGGCTTTTGTCCCTGCTTTCGCTAAAGCTCCAGCAGGCGAGGCCACCTCGCATCGAAATAGACAAGCCGTTGTTGCTGGCTGAGCTAGCTATCGTCTCTTGTCTGTCATCTTTGTGGAGCGGGAGACGAGGCTCGAACTCGCCACCTATAGCTTGGAAGGCTATCGCTCTACCAAATGAGCTACTCCCGCTTATTATTTTCCAAGAACTTTTTAAACACCAAAAGGCTCAGAAGTCTAAAGCATTCACTAAGCAAAACCTCTTAAATACTTTAAACTTCTTAACCTGAACTAGTGTGTGGGCAGAGAAGGATTCGAACCTCCGTACTCGTGAGAGAACAGATTTACAGTCTGTCGCCTTTAGCCACTCGGCCATCTGCCCATTCAGAGCCACCTGCCAGAATCGAACTGGCGACCTACTGATTACAAATCAGTTGCTCTACCAGCTGAGCTAAGGTGGCATATTTCCTAAATTCCACCCTTGCTGGATACAAGGCGGAAATACAATAAAGAGCTACCCCCATTTTTGGGAAGGCAAAGGTAAGGGAATTTGGATATTGTAAAAATTTTAGAAAAGAAATTTCTGCTGAAAATCAAGAAATAAAAATCCGCAAGAGCCCTTGACAGAATTATGAGTCGGAGTTCTTAGTCAGAAGTCGGGAACTATAGTAAAAAGCATTAAAGAATAATAATTCATTTTTTATAGAGCATTTTCGTTTTTCGGAGAGGTGTGACTCCTGACTACAAAACAAAAACCCGGGGTTACCCGGGTTTTTGTTTTGTTAGGCTGCTTGCTTTTCTTTTTTTCGCTTTATCTGTGTAACAATTGAATCCAATGCATTATCAAATGAGCTTTCAAATGATTTGCTGGTTGACTTTACAAAAAATTCGTGACGTGGCACGTGAATCCTGATCTCTGCGATCTTATCCTTTATCGTATGAACCACGTTATCTAATTTCAGAAACACCTGAACCTGGATGATGCGGTCATGAAAAGTATTGAGCTTTTGAAGTTTTCGGTTAATGTACTCAATTAACCTCGCATCCGCATCAAATCGAACTGTCTGAATGTTTACGTTCATAGTCATCTTTTTTAAAACAGTGAAACAATAAATTAAAGAACTTATAGAAGAAAAACCACCGTAGGTCAACTCTGCAGTGATCAGTATGAAGTTACTGTAAAAGGGATGCTTTTGCAACAAATTTTTGCTAAAATATTATTGTGTAAGAGCTCATTTTTTCAGGCCTTCGGATGAGCCTTTTTATGCACGTCTTTGAGCTTCTCAATAGTAGTGTGTGTATACACCTGCGTGGCCGCCAGGCTGGCATGACCCAACAGCTCTTTCACTGCATTCAGGTCCGCTCCATTATTCATCAAATGCGTCGCAAACGTATGCCTTAAAACGTGTGGACTTTTTTTGTCAAGCGTACTTGCCTGCGACAGATACTTATTCACCAATAAGTAGGCATATTTCGGGTATAGCTTCTTTCCCTTTTCCGTTACCAGCAACACATCCGCTGCTGCTTCAAACTCCTTTCTCTTCCATTGCTGGTAATCCCTGATGCAATCCGCTACTTCTGAGCTGACAGGAATTACCCTCTCCTTATTGCCTTTTCCCAGCACCTTGATCCTGGACCGCCCAAGGTCCAGTTGCTTTTCCTTCAGCCCGATCAATTCACTCAGCCGCATACCCGTTGCATAAAACAGGGTGATCAGCATTTTACCATTCAGGCTTTTCCAATCCTCAGCTGTTTGATTCAGGCTGGTGATTAAATCCCTGGTCTCCGACTCTTTTACAAAAACCGGCAACCTTTTACTGATCTTAGGAGAAACGATATTGGCCGTAGGCACCGCTTCTATCTCCCCTCTTTTAAGATGATACTTAAAAAAAGACCGGAGACTGGAAATTTTCCGGTTAATCGTCCTGGAACTGAGCCGCTGCTCTTTTAACCCGGCCAGCCAGCTACGGATAAACCCATGAGTGATCTCTCCCAACTTCAAGGTCCCGTATGTGCGGTCCATGAAATCGAAAAAGTCTAATAAATCTGTCTGATAAGAGATAATGGTATGTGGGGAATACCTTTTTTCGAATTTCAGGTAGTCCAGGAAAGATTGAATCCGTAGAAAATCAGGTGCAGACATGTTCATTTCAAAACTACGGAAATGTTCAACATGCAAGGATCATTGTTCAGGTTTCAATGACCTATCAGGGCAAAAAAATAGCCGCAAAACCAGAGGTCCTGCAGCTATAATTCATTATAGATTAAATCAAAGGATTATCCTTCGATCTTTCCGCTTGCTATACTTTGCTTGTAGATCGCTTTCAGCACGTCTCCACGACGCTTCACGGAAGGCTTTGTAAAACTTTGACGCTCACGAAGTTGCAACAGAGTCTTCGATTTCTCGAATTTCTTCTTGTACTTCTTCAGGGCTTTGTCGATGTTTTCGCAATCTTTTGAATCAATAATAAGCATGTTAAATACCTCCTTGGTATGTTTTTTAGAGGGGCAAAGATAAGGGGAAAAGTTCATAGTTTAAAACTTCTTCCAAACTTACTGCCATCCCCGGATTTGGAAATTGACCGGCAGAATTTGAGCTTTGCACCATGTTTACAGGCATTATTGAATCTCTCGGAACGGTTAAAGAAATTATTGTCAATGGCTCCAATAAAACATTCTGGATCGAATCCTCCCTGTCTAACCAGTTTAAGGTAGACCAAAGTGTAAGCCACAACGGCGTATGCCTGACCGTGGAAGAAATAAAGGGAAAGACCCATCGCGTCAGCGCCATTGCTGAAACGCTTAAAAAAACCAATCTCGACAGCTGGGCACCCGGCAATGTGGTAAATATTGAACGCTGCCTGGCTCTCAATGGCCGCCTGGACGGTCATTTTGTACAGGGACATGTAGACACTACCGGCACCTGCCTCCGTAAAACCGACAGGAATGGAAGCTGGGAGTTTGAGATCAGCTTTCCCGCAGATTTTGCCCCTTTGATCATTGAAAAAGGTTCGATATGCGTTGATGGTATCAGTCTGACTGCCTTCAGCGTAGGAAAAGAAAGCTTCACCGTAGGGATCATTCCGTACACTTTTGCCAATACCTCTATACAAGGTATCAATCCGGGCAGCACAGTCAACCTTGAATTCGACCTGCTGGGAAAATAC
>CBHEUU010000638.1:0-3183 GCA_965990355.1 uncultured Chitinophagaceae bacterium | reverse complement strand
GTCGGGGCGCTGATAGGTCACGCCAAGGGCATGCCCGCGCGGCACAATCGTCACTCGGTGCACCGGATCGGCGCCAGGTACCACCAGGCCCAGAATAGCGTGTCCACCCTCGTGATAGGCGATGGTCTTCTTCTCTTTTTCGGAGATGACGCGCGTCTTGCGCTCCGGCCCCATGATGACGCGCTCCATGCTCTCCTGAAGTTCGCTCATACCAATGGTCTTTTTGTTGCGGCGGGCGGTGAGAATAGCGGCCTCGTTGATGAGGTTTTGCAGATCGGCGCCGGATAATTGCGTCAGTTTACCATCGATCATTACCTGTACGCCTGCCCTTCCTTTCAGGCTGATATTACCATCCCTGTCAACGGTGATGCCGGGTGATTTTTCCAGCACTTCCATTACAGTAGCGCCTGCATTGGTAATGCCGGCTTCCACATTGATAACGGTTTTATCGGGCATGAACTGCACGAGAGGTTTCCTCGCTGTTACGGTTACATTATTCATCAATCCTGCTGCCGGTTGCAATTCCACAGGCTTGTTGACACTGGAATTGCTGATAAGATCAATGGCTGTGTAATGCACATGGAAATTGATCATGCTGATCCTGGCAATGTATTTGTCGGCGGGAAGATTGCGGAAGAAAGCAGCACCGAGGCTGTCTGTAAGAAGGGTTTTAACGAGGCTGGAGTCTGTTTTCAGGAGGCTAACGGTTGCAAAAGGCAAAATCTGCTTGTCCTGCCCGCTCACCATAATATGAATCTCTCTTACAGCAATAGGCGGCTGCGCCATCACCCAAAAGCCTTGCAGGCAATATAATAGCAGTATGATCTTTCTCATGCAGTTGAAAAGCTAATATACCAAACCGGCCGGAGGGTAGAAAGGGGTTTGGTGCAAACGGTCAATTTAGCCGATGAATAAATAAGCTCCGGTCAAAAATTACATTGTCATCCCGGACTCTGATCCGGGAATGTTAAATATTTCCTGAATGCATTAATATTATACCGATTGGTATAATTTTACACTCTCAAATGAGCAACATGGCACTAAGCAAGGCCGAAAGAACAAAACAGCATATCATTGAAAAAGCCGCTCTTTTTTTCAACAAAAAAGGGTATGCAGATACATCCATGAGCGACATCACTACCGCCACCGGATTGACCAAGGGCGCCATCTATGGCAATTTTGAGAATAAGGATGAACTTGCTTTGAAAGTCTTTGATTATAATCTTTCCCTTTTGCAGCAAGGCATTGACGCAGCCACTTCCCGCGAAACAGATGCGATCGGGAAATTGCTGGCCCTGATAGATTTTTACCGACGGGAATACCGCCATGTTTCACAACGCGGAGGCTGCCCCGTAATGAATGCGGCAGTAGAAGCAGATGATAATTTCCCTGCATTGAAAACAAGGGTGAAAGCCGCGATCCGCGGGTGGAAAACACATATTGTCCGGATCATCGAGACCGGCAAAAAACAAAAGCGCATACATGCCCGGGTTGATGCGAAGAAATATGCCTGTGTGCTGATCGCCCTGATTGAAGGCGGCATCATGCTGTCGAAAGCAATGGATGATGCTTCGTATATTTTCAATACGCTGGAACGGGCAGATGAGATCATTAAAAAGGAACTGGAGCTATAATTTTTTTAAGCAAAAATATACCGATCAGTATATTTAAACTTATTGATACAGATCATTGTTATTAAACAGTATAAAATTAACTGATGAAAAGAGTCGTTATTACCGGTACAGGCGCATTAACGCCTATTGGCAACACCAGCAAGGATTTCTGGGTATCTTTATTGAAAGGCGTAAGCGGAGCTGCTCCTATCACTAAATTTGACGCCAGCAAGTTCAAAACAAAATTTGCCTGCGAACTGAAAAATTTCGATCCGCTCAATTTTATAGAAAAAGCGGAGGCGCGGCGGTATGACCTGTTTACCCAATATGCACTTATTGCCGTAGAAGAGGCCCGTAAAGATGCAAATATTGATTTCGAAAAACTGAACCGCAACCGGATCGGTGTGATCTGGGGATCGGGCAATGGCGGCATCAACACATTTCAGCAACAGGTAACAGAATTTGCACAAGGTGACGGTACACCCCGTTTTAATCCCTTTTTTATCCCAAAAATGATTGCCGATATCGCTTCAGGCGTTATTTCAATAAAATACGGTTTGCGTGGCATCAATTTCACCACCATGTCGGCCTGCGCCACTTCCAATACAGCCATTATCGATGCAATGAACTATATCCGGTGGAACAAAGCAGACATGATCATTACCGGGGGATCTGAAGCGCCGATCACAGAAAGCTCTGTTGGTGGTTTTAATGCCGCCAAAGCGCTTTCCACCCGCAATGATTCACCTGCCACAGCATCCCGCCCTTTTGATACAGACCGTGATGGTTTTGTAATGGGTGAAGGTGCCGGCGCCCTGGTGCTCGAAAGCCTGGAACATGCTTTGCAACGCAATGCGCCGATCCTGGCTGAAGTGGTTGGCGGTGGTATGGCAGCAGATGCTTATCATCTCACCAATACCCACCCTGAAGGAGAAGGCGCTTATCTCGGCATGCTGGCTGCTTTGGAAGATGCGGGGATCCAGGCTTCCGATATTGATTACCTGAATGCCCATGCCACATCCACACCTGCCGGGGATAATAGTGAACTGAAAGCTGCAGCACGTGTTTTTGGAACAGGAAAAGGCCTTCATATCAGCGCTACCAAATCCATGACCGGCCATTTGCTCGGTGCTGCAGGCGCTATTGAGTCTATTGCTGCAGTGAAAGCCGTGCAGGAAAATAAAATTCCGCCCACCATCAATGTGCAAACGGTAGAACCGGAATTTGATGGTTTATTCGACCTGACCCTTAACCAGCCTGTGGAGAAAGAAATAAATTATGCAATGAACAATACCTTCGGTTTCGGAGGGCATATTGCAACGACGATATTTAAGAAATATTACAGATAAACGGTTTGCAGTTTTTTAAATAACTTCGCGACTCATTTATGTATTGACCGCTGACGCTGAAAATACATTCATTAAAACAATCAACAAAATATGGCATACGATGTAGTTGTTCTCGGTAGCGGCCCCGGCGGTTATGTGGCGGCTATCCGGGCTTCCCAATTAGGATTTAAGACAGCAATCATTGAAAAAGAAAGCCTCGGCGGTATCTGCCTCAACTGGGG
>CBHEUU010000637.1:0-3190 GCA_965990355.1 uncultured Chitinophagaceae bacterium | reverse complement strand
AGTTCACCTTAAAAGTGGAAGAAGGAAGTGTGGTAGCATGGGAAATAAAAGCTAACAGGAAAATTGCTGCTCTCCAATTAATCTTTAATAACCGTGAACGTATTCCGCTGAAACCTGTTTCCACTGACAGCATGGTATGGACCTTACAAAGAACCATTAAAGAACCCGGCTTTTACCAGGTGGAACTGGAAGGAAACACTTCACCATTGTACACACTGGAAGTGATACATGACCAACCAGCAACGATCAATATCATTACTCCGCAGCAATACACCACAATTGATCCGGGTCGTAAACCCGTTGCCAATCTCCGTGCACGCGTATCTGATGATTATGGAATAAAAGATGCCAGCATTATTGCCACCAAAGCAAGTGGCAAAGGAGAAAGCGTTAGTTTCAAAGAACAGCAACTCTCCTTCCCAGTTCGTTTTAATGAACAGAAAGAAATGCAGCTTACCCGCCTCCTTGATCTTGCTTCAATGGGTTTGCAGGGCGGCGACGAATTATATTTCTATATAAAAGCCACCGATAATCACGGGCAGGAAAGCCGTTCCGATATGTATTTCATTTCCCTGCCGGATACCAGTGAACTACTGAGCATGTCTGGTATGGAATCTGGCGTGGACCAGTTTCCCGAATATTTCAGAAGCCAGCGCCAGATCATTATGGACACGGAGAAATTACTGAAAGAACAGTCCAATACCAGCAAAGACAGTTTCAACCACCGCAGCAATCAATTGGGAATAGATCAGAAACTATTGCGGTTGAGATATGGCAAATTCCTGGGTGAAGAATCTGAAAGTGGCGGTCATAGCCCTGATGACGGCCATGATCATGGTGAAGAGCCTGAATACGGCGATGTTCAGTCCATAATTGATCAATACTCACACAAGCATGATAATTCAGAAGACGCTACCTTTTTTGAACCGGAACAAAAAGCGCAATTGAAAGCAATACTCACCGAAATGTGGAACAGTGAGCTCAAGCTCCGGACATTCTTTCCTTCAGAAGCATTGCCTTATGAATATAAAGCGCTCCGGTTGCTGAAAGATCTGCAGCAAAAATCCAGAGCCTATGTGGGTAAGACTTCCATTAAAATGCCGCCGCTGAAACCTGAAAAAAGATTGACCGGCAACCTGGAAAAAATAACTCCCTCAAATGAGCCTTCAAAGAATCAAACGGGAGATGCACTCCAGGCAAACCTGCGCAAGGCAGTAGCCTTGCTGGAAGAACTGAAACAGAAAAAGCAATTGTCACCGGAAGATCAACCTGTATTATCTGCAGCAGAAAAAGCGATCAGTGAAAAGGCAATTCAGCACCCAGCAGAGTTTCTGTCAGCATTAAGCGCAATCAGAACGATCAGCGAGGCACCAGCTGCTGCTATAAAACAGGATATAGTGAAAGTGCAGACCGCTCTGCAAAAGATGTTGGCAACTACAACGAGCTTGCCGCAAAAGAAGAATGAACGGACTGGAGGATTATCGCAATACTATTTTAAAAATCTGTCGGAATAAAACAGATGAAACAGGAATATATCATCATTATTGTATTATTGCTGCTGCTTTTATTTCTAGCATGGAAAGAAATAAAACGGCCATCGCGTGCGCATCTCATGTTGCGGTTAGCGGCAAGCGCTTTGGCTGTGATAGCATTGGCCTGTATGATCATTCCTGTTACTTATACGGTGCCTGCTCCCAAATCGGTATTTGATGAGACTGTATTATTAACTACGGGATCACCAAAAGAAATTCCATCAGCTTATAAGAATTTTAAAAAGATTACAACGGATCCTTCACTGGCTACTGCTGCTATTAGCTTTGTACCCGATCTTTCTGTATTCCTTTCAGAACACCCGGGTATCAGCAATCTTCAAATACTGGGTTACGGAATAAATGATCATGAATGGGAAAGAGTAGCTACCAGTAAAACCAATGTTTCTTATCATTCGCCTTCGCTGCCTGCAGGGTTTGTAAAAGCAGGCTGGCCGCATGTAATACGGCATGGTGACAAACTGGATATCTATGGCACGTATCACAACACAAGTAATGATTCCATAAAGATTGTATTGGCAGGTGTCGGCAGCACTATAGACTCCGCCATCATTCACGGGGATACCAACCAGCATTTTCAATTGCATTGCCTGCCCGCACATACCGGCACTACTGTATATGAGCTGCAGGCATTCAAAGACAGTAAGCTGATCGCAGAAGAAAAAGTTCCGGTGGAGATCTTGCCGGGCTCCCGCATGCATATACTATTTCTTTCTTCTTCTCCTGGCTTTGAAAACAAGTTCCTGGCTTCCTGGCTTTATCAAAATAATTACCCGGCTGCCATCCGTAATACGGTGAGCCAGGGAAAATATGAACAGCAATTCCTCAATCTGCCTGCAGTTGGTCTACAGCATATCACGTCTTCCCTTCTCGAAAATTTCGATGTGCTGATCGCTGATGACCTGGCATTGGCTGCTTTGGGAGGCAATGAAGCTGCTGCATTAAAAGCACAGCTCAACAAAGGCATGGGCCTGATATTACAAACAGACAGTGCCGCTTCACTCAGTGGTTTTTCCAGGTCATTTGCTGTAAGGAAACAAGCAGTGCAACATGCTGCAGCACGCTCCCTTGTATTGCCTGGCACTGCAGCAAAAACAAAACCCTTGCCGGCGGAACAATGGTTTTCCATTTCGCACGATCCTTATGCACAGCCTTTGGTAACAGACGAACAGCAGGCAGTGATCGTATCTTCCCGGCTTTCGGGCGCAGGTAAAATCATTTTGAATACGGCTGCATACACTTACAGTTGGATCTTATCCGGCAATGAAGAAAATTATTCGGCATTCTGGTCATTGCTGATCAATAAAGCTGCCAGGCAGGCGATACAAAAAAGCAGGTGGCAGCAGTCCTCAGCATTTCCAACTGTTGATATACCAACAAGGTTAGTGCTGGAAACGGTCAGTGATCAACCTCCCATCATAAAGACGGGTGCCGGTGAACTTTATACCATGCAAACACCTTATCTTCCCGATACCTGGATGGCCACCTGGTGGCCCGTGCAATCAGGCTGGCAGACCCTATCCAGCTCAGACACCGTAAGCATGTATGTTTTTGAAAAAGGCGATTGGTCTTCTGCCAAAGCCAGTGAACTGATCAGCAGTAACACGATGCATGCAGTGCAGCATAAATCAACTACAGAA
>CBHEUU010000636.1:0-3190 GCA_965990355.1 uncultured Chitinophagaceae bacterium | reverse complement strand
TTCCTGCAATCATTCTCCTTTCAGCTTGTCAAGGGAAATCGCACGAATGCCCTTCAGCGTAATGATGGGATATTGATTACAGAAAGTATGGCAAAGAAATATTTTGGAAACGATGACCCAATGGGTAAAGTGCTTCGCCAGAATAATAACAATAATGTGGTGGTAACGGGCGTGCTGGCCAATACACCGTCGAATTCACATTTGCAATTTGATTACATTATACCGATGTCGGCCATTGCTCAAACTAACGATGATATCAAAAATAGTGTTTGGGATAATTTCAATTTCTTCAGCTATGTGCAATTGGATAAAAACATCAATCCAACTCCTGCTGCTCTGCAAAATCTCAACAAGCAGATGAATGAGATATACTATCAGCATATACCAAAAGAAGCATTGAATGTAAAATTCAAATTGCAACCACTGACAGATATACACCTGCATTCAAACTTCCAGGCCGATCTGGATGGAATGGGCAATTACCAGTATGTAAAAATATTTTTTGTTGTAGCCGTTTTCATCCTGATCGTTGCCTGTATCAATTTTATGAACCTGGCCACAGCCCGCTCTGCACGCCGTGCTAAGGAAGTAGGGCTGCGTAAAGTAGTAGGTGCCGGCCGTGGACAGCTTATCTGGCAATTCCTTGGAGAGTCCATGCTGATCTCATTTTTTGCTTTATTGATCGCAATGGGACTGGTGTGGCTATTATTACCGGCGTTCAATAATCTCGCTGGCAAAGAACTGACGATTCATTTCTTTGACTGGAAACTATTGCTTTCTCTTATTGGCATTGCATTGATCACGGGACTGATATCAGGTAGTTATCCTGCCCTTTTCCTTTCAGGATTTAAGCCGGCAAAAGTGTTGAAAGGAAATATAAGAACAATGGGAGGCAACCTGATTTTCCGGAATTCACTGGTGGTAACGCAGTTTATTGTGTCAATTGTATTGCTGGCGGGAACAGCTGTTGTATACCAACAGCTCAGGTATATTAAAAACATGAACCTCGGTTTTGAGCGCTCGAACCTGCTATACATGCCCATAACCGGCGATATGAATAGTAAAATGCAAACCCTGAAGGCAGAACTGAAAAAGAATCCACTGACCAGCAATTTTGCCACTTCCAATAACCTGCCGGCTGGTTTACAGAATGGTACGGTAAACATTCTATGGGAAGGAAAAGATCCGACTGATCAAACCATTTTCCCTAATATGGATGTAAGCGAAGATTTCTTTGATGTATTTCAAATGAAAATGGCAGGTGGCCGTGCATTTTCTACGGAATTTAAAAGTGATACCAGTAATTATATCGTTAATGAAAAAGCCGCCAAAGCAATGGGCATGACTGCCAGCAATGCTATAGGAAAACCACTGACCATGTGGGGAAACAAAGGGACTATCGTTGGAGTGGTAAAGGATTTTAATTTTAAAACTATACAAAACCAAATTCAGCCTATGGTGATCCGGCTGAACAGATCAGGAGGATTGGTTTTTGTGCGCACCAAACCCGGCACTACAGAAGCAACGATCAAAGCCATGGAAAAACTAAATACAGAACTAAACCCTGCCTACCCTTTTTCTTATGGTTTTGTTGACCAGGAAATAGATAAATTGTATAAGGGAGAACAACAGATGGGTAGTTTGTTCAACGTCTTTGCCATTCTTGCCATCTTCATTTCCTGTATGGGATTGTATGGGTTATCAGCTTTTATGGCAGAGCAACGCACCAAAGAGATAGGCGTTCGAAAAGTACTGGGTGCATCAGTGGGAAGCGTAGTGTATTTGCTTTCACTTAATTTCACCCGCTTGATCCTGATAGCTACAGTGATTGCTATTCCATTAGCATGGTTTGCGATTAATAGTTGGCTGAAGGGCTTTGCTTATCGTATTTCGGCGAATTGGACTATTTTTCTTCTGGCTTCGTTATCGGCATTAGTAATTGCATGGATAACGGTGGGATATGAATCAATAAAAGCGGCGATCGCCAATCCGGTAAAGTCGTTGCGGTCGGAGTAAATTAAACACTGAATCAACAAGAAATATTCAAAAAATATACATTAAGCTTCACAATATATTGTGGAGCTTAATGTGCTGAAGCAGCATTATTGTTTTGCCATCTTTTATTTCACCCGTCGCTATCATCTTCATTGCATTGTCTATGTTCATTTCTAAAACCTCTATGTTTTCTTCCTCATGTTCAACACCACCGCCTTCAGCTACTTTCATTCCTTTTGAATATTCTGCAATGAAGAAATATAAAATTTCTGTCACCGAGCCGGGAGACATATAGGCCTCAAAGATCTTTTCCACTTCAGTTATTTTATATCCCGTTTCCTCTTCAGTTTCACGTTTGATACAGTCTTCAGGGTGGTCTGTGTCCAGCAGACCCGCGCAGGCTTCGATCAGCATACCCGATGAGTTGCCGTTTACAAATGTCGGCAGGCGGAACTGCCTTGTCAAAATAACACTCTTTTGCTCTTTGTTGTATAGCAGGATCACAGCGCCGTTACCCCTGTCATATGCTTCCCTGCTCTGTGTTAACCTGGTGCCGTCTTTTTTTGAATACTCGTAAGTTATTTTCCGGAGTACGTACCAATTGTCTGAAAGTATTTCCGATTTTAAAATTTTAATATTGCTTATCATCTTAAATTTTCTGTTTTATGAAACGATATAATCCACAATTGCCTGGGACTGTATTTTTGTTGGGTCAAAATCGGGTATCGTAATATCATCCTGGCTTTTAAGTATCGGTATTTCCGTGCAGCCTAAAATAATACATTCCGCACCCCGGGCGACCAACTCCTCTGCAATAGAAATATAGTTGATTTTGGTTTCAGGATTGATGAAACCAATACCCAGTTCTTCTTTTACCGTGTATTGGATATAGTCCCTTGTTTCCTGTTTATCCGGTATCAAAACTTCCAGTCCGTATTCTTCCAGTTTATTTCTGTAAAAGTCCATTTCCATGGTGAACTTTGTCCCTAAGAGTCCTACTTTTCTAAGCCCTTGCTTATTCACAGCTTTTGCTGTTTCTGCTCCTATGTGGATGATCGGAAGTTTGATCGTTTCCTGAAGTTTGTCTGCAAAAAGATGGGCTGTATTGGCACACAGGACAATTCCATCCGCTCCGCTTTTTTGCAGACTCTCACAGGCGTTTAATAATAGCTCAAAGGAATTATCCCAGCTTTTT
>CBHEUU010000635.1:0-3194 GCA_965990355.1 uncultured Chitinophagaceae bacterium | reverse complement strand
TGTTGAATCCTGCTATATCCAATCCTTCGATCTTATAGCCTGCCTGCGGCACTTTTTCCATTTCCATTTTTCCCTTCGCGCCAACAAATAGCATCTCGATACTGCTATCTGCTTTCTTCAATGCATTGGCAATAGCGATAGCGGGAAAAATATGCCCGCCTGTACCGCCACCTGCTATAATGATCTTCTTTCCCAATTGTTCATTTTTTTTGCTTCGGCTCCGCCTCGCAATGACATTTTTATTCTGTTTGCATCGCACGTCCTTCCAGTTGCTCCACGTTCCTGGCCACACTAAGAATAATACCAATAGCCAAACAGGTGAAGATGAAACTTGATCCACCCATACTCACCAACGGCAATGTGACGCCGGTTACAGGAAATAAATTCACTGTTACAGCCATATTCGCGATAGCCTGTATGGCCAGTGTGAAACTCAGTCCCAATGCCAGGAAAGCCCCGAATGCATAAGGACATCGTTTGAAGATCCTGATACACCGGTATAAAAACACGAGATAGATAAACACAATGAATATGCCTCCCAAAAACCCATACTCTTCTATGATGATCGCAAAAATGAAATCGTTATATGCCTGCGGCAGGTAATCACGTGTAGTGCTGTTGCCCGGCCCCACACCAAGAATGCCGCCTTTGGCAATAGCGATCTTCGCCTGGTTCACCTGGTACATTTCATCATTATCTGCTTCCTTGCTGCTGTAAATAAAATTTTCCACGCGGCCTATCCAGGTATCCACGCGGGTAAACAGGCCGGAAGAAGAATTTTTCTTTTCAGCAGTCACATCATCACCTCCCTGTTTATGCCTTACCACTGCAGCGATGATGAGGAAAGCGATAGGGATAAGAGCCAGCCCCATCGTCAATAAGATGTGTTTGGAACTGGCCCGTCCTATAAAAAGCAGCAGCAGGCAGCTTGCTCCCAGCAACAATGCAGTAGACAGGTTGGCCGGAGCAATCAGGGCACAGATAATAAACACAGGCATGATCACGGGGAGGTATCCTTTTCTAAAGGATTTGATAACATCCTGCTTCCGGCTAAGCATCCGTGCGATGTACATGAAAAGCGCCAGCTTAGCCAGATCGGATGTTTGCATGGTCATGTTGATGAGAGGCAACCTTATCCAGCGGCTGCCTTCATTCATCCTGACCCCGAAGAAAAGGGTATAGATCAATAACGGAATTACCAATAGAAACAATATCGTAGCAATGCGGGAATATAAAGTGTAGTTGACCAGGTGGGCAAAATAGATCACCATTATACCTACGAGGATAAAGGCAACCTGTTTGAAAAGATAAACTTCGGTATTGCCTTTATAATTTTTATAAGCGAGGGAACCCGTAGCGCTGTATACAGCCAACAAGGAGACCAGGGCCAGCAATACTACCAGGGCCCAGATCACCTTGTCACCTTTCGTTTTGTTCAGCAGGTTACGGGTGTTGAAGTTTCCTCCAAGTTCGTTGAATCGTATGTCCTTTGTTACGTCCATTAATAAATTAAGTCTACAAATCTTTCACGGCCTGCTTAAACTGGTTTCCTCTGTCTTCATAATTTTTGAAGAGGTCGAAGCTGGCGCAGGCAGGGCTCAGCAACACAACATCTCCTTTGGCAGAAAAATGAAAAGCAGCATGTACGGATTCGAGGGCGCTGCTGGTGTTTACGATAGGGCTAACAATATTTCCAAAAGCTTCATGGATCTTGCGGTTGTCGACACCAAGACAAATGATCGCTTTTACTTTTTCTTTTACCAGTTCTGTGATCAGTGAATAGTCGTTTCCTTTGTCCACTCCGCCCAATATCAGTATGGTTGGTTTAGTCATGCTTTCCAAAGCATACCAGGTGGAGTTCACGTTGGTTGCTTTGCTATCGTTGATAAACTCTACTCCCCGGATCGTTGCCACCGGTTCCATCCGGTGTTCCAGGCTTTGAAAATCCTGCACTGCCTCCCGGATCTTTTCCTTTCGGATGTCCATAGTGGCGCCGGCTACACAAGCTGCCATGGTATTATATTGATTATGTTTTCCCTTCAGGGCAAAATCGTATACACTCATACTGGTAAATTCTTCTCCTGTTCTTACGTACATATCGCCGTCCTTGATGAATGCTCCTTTATTTATTTCTGTTTTCATACTGATTGGCAGTTGGTTTGAGTGAATATCGAACTGGTTAATATATCTCATCGTAATCTCATCATCAGCACAGTAAATGAAATGATCATTGGCCTGCTGGTTCATCGCTATGCGGAATTTGCTGCGGATATAGTTCTCGAACTTATAATCGTAACGGTCAAGATGATCTTCCGTGATATTGGTCAGGATAGCTATATCCGGCCTGAACTCATGGATATCATCCAACTGAAAGCTGCTGATCTCTGCTACATACAATGGTTTTGGATCTTCTGCCACCTGCCTTGCAAAGGAATAACCGATGTTCCCGACCAGCGCTGCATCCAAACCTGCTTTTTTACAGATATGAAATGTCAGCGCTGTGGTGGTCGTTTTTCCATTGCTACCGGTGATGGCAATGATCTTACTGTCTCCTTTAAACCGATAAGCCAGTTCTATTTCACTGATCACGGGTATTCCTTTTGCCCTGATACGTTTTACGATATCATTCTTTTCAGGGATGCCCGGGCTCTTCATCACTTCATCGGCTGACAGTATTTTATCTTCACTGTTTTTGCCTTCTTCAAAATCAATTCCTGCCTGTTGCAGCTCATTACGATAATTAGTTTTCAAAGAACTTCCGTCGGAAACGAATACTTCATATCCTTTCTGCTTTGCCAGGATAGCGGCACCAACGCCACTTTCTCCTCCTCCTAATATGACTAAACGTTTCGCCATAAACATCCGTCCGCCCTTACTAATAAGGATGCGGGTTTTCTTTTCTAAGTACGGAAATGGTTCTTCACAAGCATCAGTCTCGGTAATGCACCACAATTTCTTCGGGTCAGGGCCGGTGGCTGTTTCTCAAAGGGTTCAGCAGTGTTGGTTTTTCAATAAGTCCGTTCAAATATGTAGTCCTATCTTAATTTCAATGTTACAATGCTCAATACCACACACAACACAGTGATGATCCAGAAACGTGTTACGATCTTTGCCTCATGATATCCTTTCTTCTGGAAGTGGTGGTGAAGCGGGCTCATTAAAAACACCCTTCTGCCTTCACCGTATTTACGTTT
>CBHEUU010000634.1:0-3201 GCA_965990355.1 uncultured Chitinophagaceae bacterium | reverse complement strand
TGAATGGGAAACACAGGATATCATTCAGAATAATACTATCCAGTTTGGCGGGCTGAAACCAGGCAGCTACACCTTATATCTGCGGGTAAGGAATGGATTTGAACCCAATCAGTTTGGCATGACTGTAGTGAAGTTCCAGATATTAAAACCCTGGTATCAGGCATGGTGGTTTTATTTACTGTGTGTGCTGGGCTTTATCGCGCTGACCTGGGGATTGGTAAAATGGAGAACAGCCCAGATAGCTAAAAGAAAAGAGGAACTGCAGGAACTGGTAACATTACAAACTCAAAATTTAGAACAGCAAAGTAGGCAACTCGAAGGCCAGCTACAGCAATTGCAAGACCAGCAGGAAAGACTGGAAGAAGACAATAATATCAAAGCAAGACTGATCGGTATCATCAGCCATGATATGATCAGCCCGCTTAAGTTTATGGGGTATATGAGTAAAAGGCTGAAGGGCGTTTTTCCTGAGTCGGATCCATCGTATCATACAGCAGGTTTCATTGCCAGCGTAGCCCAGGAGTTGGAATCACTTTCCGTGAATATTCTGAATTGGATCAAATTTCATCATCAGTCGGTAAAAATGAAACCGGAAAGGTTTAACCTGAAAGAGCTGGTCACGGAAACAGTTGAAATACCTGCTACCCTGGCAAGAGAAAAAGGATTGTCCTTTCATATTGATGTTCCTGAACACACCGAAATGATTCAATACCGGCAGGCTATCGGTGTTATTATATATAATCTTTCTATGAATGCCATGAAATATACGGGAAGCGGAAGTATCAGCATTAAAAGCCAGGATACAGAGGCGGGAGTAGTCTTGTCTGTTACTGATACCGGTGCTGGGATGCCTCCCGTACTGGTTAAAAAACTAAATAGTACGGAAGCATTTTCGGTTAGTCATTCTATAGGAGAAACATCAAAATATCAATTTGGATATGTCATTATCAAAGACCTGTTGCGCCTGGTCGATGGAAGTATGAAAGTGGATAGTGTTGAAAACAAAGGGACCGTAGTTATGATTCAATTCAGAAGCGCAGCGGATAATATAATGCATGATTAACGTAAAAGTGGTATAAATGATCTAAATTGCCTATGTCCAATCCAATGTATAACCAACCTCATGTATAGCAATGGAAACCGTTTTAATTGCCGATGATCATGAAATAGTACGGCGTGGAGTCAGAATGCTGATTGAAAGCTTTCCCAAAAAATATCAGTTTATAGAAGCAACTTCCTGTGCGGAAGTAGCGCAAATACTTTCCGGCGAACGGATACATTATGCCATACTTGACATGGTATTGGCTGACGGCAATATTTTATCGGTCATACAACAGATAGAGGCATGCAGCCATCAAACCAGCATCCTGGTTTATTCCATGAATGAAGAACGGATTTATGCCAAACGGCTTATTGAAAAAGGTATTAGTGGTTTTCTGAACAAGCAAACCTCTATCGAGGAATTGGAAAAAGCGGTCCGCAGTATTTTCAAAGGCGACGTATATTTAAGTGATGAACTCAAGGGGCAGCTGTTAAGTGGGCCGCCAACCGGCTCAGCTCAAAATCCTATTGATGCCTTGTCTGACAGGGAGCTGGAAGTGGTGGAGTATATTGCCGTAGGAATGGGTACAAAAGAAATAGCGCAGAAGATGAACCTTGACCTGACAACTATCAGCACTTACCGCAGACGGGCTTTTGAAAAGCTGGAAGTGCAGAATGCGATGGAACTGAAAGAAAAGTTCCTGCTGTATAAAACACAGACCGGTTGAATCAACCGTTCAGCTCTACTGCATAATTCACCTTGGTTTGCCATTTATTAATGGATATTGCCGGTGTCAAACATGGAATCTGTTTTTTGCCTAGCATTACAGACCAATTGTTTGAATAACCTATGCGAATTATACTGTTTCTTACCGCCCTGTGTTTTTTAACCGGTAACAATGCTCAATCTCAAAACATCTATCACAATTCCTGGATCGATCTGAATAAGAACGGGAAGAAAGATACGTATGAAGACCGCACCCAGCCTATAGATTCCAGGATTAACAACTTGCTGTCGCAGATGACGCTGGAAGAAAAAAGCTGTCAGTTAGCTACTCTTTATGGATATGGACGGGTATTAAAAGATGAGATGCCGACGCCATCCTGGAAAAAGGAAATCTGGAAAGACGGCATAGCTAATATGGATGAAGCGTTGAACAGCCTGCCTAATAATAATAAAGCAAAAACAAAATATTCTTTCCCTTTCAGCCGTCATGCTGAAGCTATCAATACCATCCAGCGGTGGTTTATCGAGGAAACAAGATTGGGAATACCAGTCGATTTTACAAATGAAGCGATACATGGACTTTGCCATGACCGGGCTACGCCTTTACCTTCACCTATATCCATTGGCAGCACCTGGAATAAAAAACTTGTGTTACAAGCCGGCGAAACGGTAGGCCGCGAAGCCAAAGCGCTTGGTTATACAAATGTGTATGCGCCGATACTGGATCCTGCACGCGATCCGCGATGGGGCAGGGTGGTGGAGTGTTATGGTGAAGATCCGTTTCTCATTGCTGAATTGGGCATTCAAATGGTAACTGGCATTCAAAGCCAGGGAGTGGCTTCTACCCTTAAACACTACGCGGTTTATAGTATCCCGAAAGGAGGAAGAGACGGCAGTGCCCGTACGGACCCGCATGTTGCTCCGAAAGAAATGCATCAGCTTTATTTATATCCTTTTAAAAAAGTGATCCGGCAGGCAAAACCTCTGGGGGTAATGAGCAGCTATAATGATTGGGATGGAGAGCCAATTACGGGGAGTCATTATTTTCTTACGGAATTGCTCAGGAAGGATTTTGGGTTTAATGGATATGTTGTGTCTGACAGCAGGGCTGTTGAATTTTTATATAGTAAACACAGGGTTGCTGTCGATTTTGAGGATGCAACCCGCCAGGCATTGGAAGCTGGTTTAAATGTATGGACGAATTTCAGCATGCCGGATGAGTTTATCGGGAATGTCAGAAGCCTTGCTAAAAAGAAACGTTTATCTATTCAAACAATTAATGCCAGGGTCAGTGATGTGTTGAGGGTAAAGTTCAGGTTGGGGTTGTTTGATGAACCTTTTGTGAAAGATACTGCTGCGGCTGATAGAAAAGTGCATACCCAGACTGATGAAGAAATGGCGTTGCAGCTTAACCGCGAGTCGTTGGTCTTATT
>CBHEUU010000633.1:0-3202 GCA_965990355.1 uncultured Chitinophagaceae bacterium | reverse complement strand
AGGTAGTAGAGCTGTATCCTGGTATGGACGTCTATACTCATGATCAAAACCGGTATGGTGGTGTTGATGTATTTCTGAATTCTTATGTAGGTGGTTCGTTTGGTGATCTTATCGGTAAGGCTTATCAACGCGATGAAGCTACAGGTAAAATCCTGCTAGGAGATAACAATCTGCCACTATATACGCAAGCTAACCACAACTTCGGTTCCGTATTACCAAAGTTTACAGGCGGCTTTCAAAACATTTTTCGGTTGGCCGGCTTTGACCTTAGTGCTATGATCGATTTCCAATCGGGTGGTCAGTTCTTCAGTTGGACACAAATGATGGCCGTTAAAACCGGACTTGCAGAAATAACAGCAGCAACAAACGATAACGGAAAGAATGTCCGCGATCCGTTGGTCGAGGGTGGTGGTGTAAAAGTGACTGGCATACGGGCTTCAGATAAGACGGAAGTAACTGCCTACGTGGATGCAAAAGCATATTATCGGACGACACTTGGAACACATGTCTACGAAGAGTGGTTGTATGATGCTTCTTATATAAAATTAAGGGAGCTGCGATTGGGATACACGTTTGACAAATCTGTGCTGGGCAAGCTCCCCTTTAACAGTGTAAATCTCTCTTTCATCGCACGTAACCCATGGATGATTTGGCAGAAGGCTCCAAAAGGAATTGATCCTTCAGAAATTTCAACAGGTAGCGCGCCGATCAGCTGGCTGGAAACCGGAGGATTAAATACAGTACGCTCCTTTGGTGCGAATCTTATTATTAATTTTTAAATCATTTTCCCATGAAAAAAGTGATTTTATCAATATCATCCTTTCTGTTCCTGATGGGTTGCAATAAATTTAATGACGATATTAATAGAGATACGAACAATCCAAGCGTTGCTTCCAATATGCAACTGATCAACAATGCGTCGCTTTATCTTCCCGGGCTTAGTTCTTCGCCACAAGGGGAGTTTAACGCACAATTTCTGGCAGAGACCCAATACCCTAATCTTTCTCTATATACCCAGGAGAATTTTGATTTCAGTGGTTATTATACCGGTCCCCTGATGAATTTGCAGGAGGTGTTGAACACCAACAGCGGCAACACTGAATGGCCGGTAAACAACCAGGTAGCTATTGCCAAAATTTTGAAAGCTTATTTCTTCTGGCATATTACAGACCGTTGGGGAGATATCCCTTTCGACCAGGCATTACAGGGGAGTACTAATTTCTCTCCTGAGTATGAAACCCAGGAGTCGATTTATAATAAAATATTTACCCTTTTGGAAGAAGCAAATGCAATGATAAGCGGGGCAGATATTGCAAATGATATAATCTATGAAGGAAAAATGACCAAATGGAAAAAGCTGGCCAATACCATCCACCTTTTAGCCGCATTACGCTTATCGGAAGTAAACGCTACAAAAGCACAGGAAGAATTCAACCAGGCGTTAACTGCCGGCATTATGCAGGGGAATGAAGACAATCTTGTTTTCAAGCATCGTGATGAAGAAGCTAACTGGAATTTCTGGTTTGACCAGATAGAAAACCAGGGCCGTTTCTGGTGGGCCTTGAGCGATAAACTGGTTGCTAAAATGAAGCCATATGATGACCCACGACTACAGGTATATGGTAACGAAAATACTGCAGGAGAATATGTGGGCCTGCAGTATGGAACATTAGATCCGGATGCCGCAGATCCATCTCTGCTTGGAGATGCTATTTGGCAACCAGATGCACCAGTTTATCTTGTTACTTATGCCCAGGTGCTATTCGCAAAGGCAGAAGCGGCTAAGCGGGGCTGGATACCAGGCGGAGATGCAGAAGCAAAAAACAATTATGATCTCGCCATTGAACAATCCTTACGTCAATGGACTGGAGGAACAAATGGTTTGGGAACTTTAATGGGGCATCCTGAAGTGGCGTACAGCCCTGCTGATGCTTTGCAAAAAATAGCCACACAAAGATGGGTCCACCTTTTTATGCATGGGTATGAGGCCTGGTCAGAATGGAGAAGAACAGGTTTTCCTGCTCTATCCCCTCCTGCAGGTGAGCCTACCCGACAGGTGCCAACAAGACAGGCTTACCCTGTCAGTGAAGAATTTAATAATAATATCAATTACACGGAGGCTATTCAAAGACAATTTGGAGGAACTAATACTTTATATGGCAAAATATGGTGGGATAAACCTTAAGTGTATAACAGATAATAAATGGCAGATGAAAATCTGCCATTTATCTTTTACGGCGGAAAAACTCCTTCATCAACGCGCCGCATTCTTCTTTCATCACACCCTTTACCAATTCGGTCTTGGGATGAAATGGCCAGTTTACACCGGCCGTTTTGCGGTACCCGTTTTTTTCATCATCGGCGCCAAATACAATCTTGCCAAGTTTACTCCAGTAAAGTGCACCGGCACACATAAAACAGGGTTCCACTGTAACGTATAAAATAGCTTCAGGAAGATATTTACTGCCTAATGCATTAAAAGCGGAAGTTAGTGCGATCATTTCTGCATGGGCAGTGGGGTCATTTAAACGCTCTACCATATTGTAACCCCGTGCGATAATCTTTTCATTCAGCACTACAAGGGCTCCAACCGGAACCTCATCTTCATCAAAAGCCCTGCGGGCTTCTTTGAGCGCAAGGGTCATAAAATATTCATCAGTCATAAGATATGAAATTACAAAAGATGGAGCACACATGATACCAGCGATAATAGGGCAATTGACTCCCGGCTCACTCCCACACTGGCATGATATTTTGACTACACCAGTATTCATTCATCTTAAAAAAATACCGGTATGAACAAGTTATTAGTTGGATTTTCTGCATGGTTGCTTGTAGGCATCCTGTTTGCTCCCGCGAAAGGCTCAGAAACCCGTGAGACCATTGCCCGCCGTGGAAATGATCTGAAGAATAAGTTCAACGACCTGGTTGATGCTTTAACAGATAAATTCGATTCATTGAAATCTGAAGCGGAAGATATAGTGGATGAAGGAATGCGGCAGGCTAAGGCTTATCAAAATGAAGTGAGCTGAATATTCTTATATTCTTTTTCTCTTAAATAAAGCAAAGCCCGTGAAGAATCACGGGCAAAAAGCTTGTTGCTTATACGGCAACTGACTCAAACCGAAAAATCACAATGTATAGTACGTTTAAAGAAGAAGGATCAATAACAGGATAATGATAATAATAGCTCCAAAAGAAA
>CBHEUU010000632.1:0-3204 GCA_965990355.1 uncultured Chitinophagaceae bacterium | reverse complement strand
GCCAAGACCATGTATGATAACGTGATCAAGTATTCCTGGCCGTCTGAAGATTATGCCACTTTCCAAAGCTCCATGCTGGCAGGCATCAGGAGTCCCAAAGAGAAGATCAACCTGTTGAATACCATGAACAGGAAATTCCCGTCTTCCACTTTGGTGACAGATGCGAATATGGAGATTGCCAACACATATATGGCGGATGAAAAATTCAATGATGCCATTCCTTTTCTGAATAACGTGATCAAGAGCACAGGCAATGCCAGCCTGAAACCCCAGGCATATCTCAGACTGGGTACTGCTTACTACAACCTGAATAATAACGCTGCAGCACTGCAACAATATAAAACCCTGGTTTCGCAATACCCCAATTCACAGGAAGCTGCAGATGCATTGGATAATGTGAAAGTGATCTATGTGCAGGAAGGCAAAACAGATGAGTATGCTGCTTTCATGCGCCAGGCTGGTAAACCGATCAGTGTTAGCGCTGAAGATTCGCTGACGTATACAGCTGCCGAAGCGCAGCTCAGCAGTGGTAATACTTCAGCTGCGCTTACAGCCCTCGGCAATTACCTGACCAAGTTTCCCAATGGTGCTTATGCAATTGATGCAAACTTTTACCGCGCAGAGATCTATAATGATAAGAAAGACTGGAAAAATGCACTGGCAGGATATGAGCCTGTTGCAGCCCAGGCTCCGAATAAATATGCAGAACGTGCAATTCTTGCTGCTGCCCGGATCCATTTCTTTGAAATGAAAAATTATACGCAGGCAGAAACTTATTATGCGCAACTGGCGCAGGAAGCAACAGGGCAGGAGCATCGCCTGGAAGCCATGCGTGGCTTACTGCGCAGCCAGTATCAATTGCAGAAATGGACAGAAGCTGCAGCTAATGCAAAAGAACTGGCCGTAGCTAAAAACAGCAGCAGTGACGATAAAGCACTGGCGAATATGGCCATTGCCAAATCTTACGAAGTAAATAAACAATACGATCAGGCTATTGCCAGCTTCAAATCCGTGATCCAACTGACCAAATCAGCCCTCGCAGCAGAAGCCCGCTATGGAGTGGCCAATGCATGGTTCCAGTTGAATAAACTGGGTGATGCTGAAAAAGCAGCGTTTGAAGTGATCAACAAAGCAGGCTCCTATGATTACTGGATCACTAAAGCATACATCTTATTAGGCGATATTTATTTCAGGCAAAAAGATTATTTCAATGCCAAAGCTACTTTCCAGAGCGTGGTAGACAATACCATCGAACCAACCCTGAAAAGTGAGGCGCAGGCCAAACTCAGCCAGGTGATAGAAGAGGAAGGAAAAAGCAGCAAGGTAGGGGGGCAATGATCAAACCATAAAAACTCATGATGAAACCAATCCGGATCATATTATTGCTGAGTGCTTTGCTGCCAGGTTTGTTTGCGGCCGCCCAGCGCGATACAATCAAGAACAAGTCGGTGGATATTACATCCGCTTTCAGACCTGAATTGAAATCATCTGCAAAAATCAATTTCAATGCTACGCCGCCAACGGCGGATACTGCAAAGCCGCGTCTGCAGTATGATATCCCCAATCCAAACCTGTTATTTGCTTACCAGCCGGGTTCATTAAAACCACTGGCTTTGCAGATCGATTCGATTGGAAGATTCAATAATAGCAATTATATCAAAGCCGGTTTCGGAAGCCTGCGCACCCCTTTTGTACAGGGCGGTTTTTCTTTCGGTGACGGTACTAATGCAGGATTGAATATCTATGCCAAACACGTTTCATCTCAGGGTAAAGAAGATTACAAGGATTTCAGCAATACAGACGTAAAACTTACCGGTTATTACAAAGCGGCGCAGAACATGGAATGGAATGCCAGCCTCGGTATGAAGCTGGATAAAACATATAAATATGGGTTTGAACCCAAGCCACAATCTTTTCCGAATGATTCATTGCGGCAAAGCTTCCAGACTCTTTCAGTGAGATTGAATATGCATAATATCAACACCACTGAATTCGGACTGGATTATTCACCGGTGATCTCCATGAATTTCTTCAATGATAATCTGAAGAACAATGAAGCTAACACAGTAATAGATCTTCCTCTGCAAAAGAACTTTGGCGACGAAGTTTCTATCAACCTCGGTGTTACATTCGATCTTACACGACTGGCGCCAAAGGATAAAACTCTGGAGAAGATCAACAACAATATGTGGTATATCTCTCCTTCGATATTATATCATACATCCACCCTCCGGCTGCAGGGAGGTATCCGTCCTTCCTGGGATGACGGGCAATTTAAAATGTTCCCCAACATACTGGCAGAAGTGGGCACCGATGATCAACGTTTTACTTTCCAGGCTGGCTGGTCAGGATATCTCCGCAAAACCAGTTATCAGTACCTGGCTTCACAGAATCCCTGGTTATGGATGCCAACTGATTTGCGCAACACCTGGATCGAAGAAAGATATGCAGGTTTTAAAGGATCGATCGGTGATCATTTCACCTATAGTGGTAAAGTGGCTTTCAATAAGCTGAATGATCAACCCCTTTTTATTAATGATACTACTGCCGCAGGCGATGGCAAATCGTTTAGTGTGGTGTATGCCGACCGTATCAACGTGCTGAATTTGGGCGGTGAACTGGGATACAATGTGGAAGAGAAATTTTCTGTACTTACCAGCCTTCATTTCAACCAGTTTACCGGCATAAAAGGCCAGCAGAAAGCCTGGGGTATGCTGCCACTGGAATTCAATACGGCCCTGCGTTTACAGGTGATCAAAGACCTTTGGCTGAAAGGTGACCTGTTTGCCTGGAGCGGTCCCCGCTATCTGAAAAAAGATGGGACAGATGGGAAACTGGGCGGCGCATTTGACCTGAATGCGGGCCTGGAATTCAGGATCACGAAGAATCTGAACCTCTGGACACAGTTCAATAATATCTTCAACAAAGAATACCAGCGCTGGAATCAATATCGCGTGTATGGTTTTAATTTTGTCGGCGGAATCATATATTCGTTCGATCAAAAGAAATAAGAGCGCATGTACAATGAACTGTATCAATACCTGATCCTGCACCGGCAATTGAATATTCCCGGGGTGGGCACATTCCTGCTCGAACGCAAACCGGCGGATATTGATTTTGCCAATAAAGTGGTCAATCCCCCTTCTTATACCATTGCGTTGCATCATGGAAATGAAACCGCACCGGCCCGGCAGTTCAACTGGC
>CBHEUU010000631.1:0-3210 GCA_965990355.1 uncultured Chitinophagaceae bacterium | reverse complement strand
CTTTTCTGAACCGCGTACCAGCCATCGGGCTAGAAACTTCCCGATGGGCAGGATCACAGATTTTGCCGATCAACCATTGTTCCCAACAGTTTCGCAATCCTGCCCATCATGGAAACTTATTAGTGCGCGTTACTCAGGTCCATTTTCTCGCCTTTCCTCTTCATATTACCCTTTACCAGTATCACGAAAGGAATACAGAATAAGAACAATGCACCTATATAAAGAAACACGTCCATATACGATAATACCATTGCCTGTTTTGTAACCGCACCATCAAGCGACTTATACGCATCCTGCAAAGCGATATTGGACGGTATTCCTTTTGCCATAAAACTATGCTGCATAGCACTCACACGGTTCTGAACCACCGGGTCGGTAATATCCAGGTTTGATACCAGGTCGCTGCGGTGATGCATGGTCTTTCTTGCCATAAATGTTGTGATCGCAGCGATACCAAATGAACCGCCCAATTGACGCATCATTCCTGTAAAAGCAGCTCCTTCTCCAATCTGTTTACCTTTTAATTTGCTAAGTGCTAAAGAAGTGATAGGGATAAATAAAAGTCCCATTCCTATACCCCGCATCATCAGCATCCAGAAGAAATTGTCTTTACTTGTATCAGGCGTGATGATCTTATATCCCCAGAAACAAAAGAAAAAGAATGTTAACATCCCTAATGCTACCAAAAATTGCTGCGGTATGCCCCTTTGCAAAAGTTGCGCAATTACAGGCATCATAAACGCCGTCATCAATGCTGCAGGCACCATCAGCATACCTGCTTGCGTAGCCGTCCAGCCCAATGTGGCCTGTGTATATAAAGGAATGATGAATGTTGATCCGTATAAACCAAAGCCCATAATAAAAGAAAGCACGGTCCCCACACGCAGGTTGCTGTTTTTTAATACCCGCAATTGCACTACAGGGTTTTTCGCTGTCCATTCGCGCCAGATAAAGAAAAAGCAACCCAATACAGCCAGCACTGTAAATACAACAATGGTGCTGCTGTTGAACCAATCATCGTCCTGACCTTTTTCCAGAATGTATTGCAGCGAACCTACAAACAATGCCAGCAAGCCGATGCCCAGCCAGTCAATATCTTTCATTGAACTTTTTGTTCCGTATTGGGGGCTTCTTACAAACTGCAGCGTTAACAGCGCCGCAATCACACCTAAAGGAATATTGATATAAAAAATATAAGGCCAGGTAAAATTATCAACGATATAACCACCCAGGGGCGGACCTAAAGTAGGACCCACGATCACACCCATACCATAGATCGCCTGTGCCATACTTCTTTTCTCAGGAGGATAACTTTCAGTGATGATCGTTTGTGATGTCACCAGTAATGCACCACCGCCTACACCCTGTAAAAAACGGAAGATGATCAGTTCATTGATGCCGGTAGCGTTTCCGCAGAGAAAAGAACAAATGGTAAATAATATAATAGAAGCCGCGAAATAATTCCTCCGGCCAAACTGCATAGAAAGCCAGCTTGTGAGCGGAATAATGATCACGTTACCTATCGCATAAGCCGTCACCACCCAACCCACTTCACTGGTAGTAGCGCCCAGGTTTCCTTTCATATCATTCAACGCCACGTTCACAATAGTAGTGTCTACTATTTCCAGCAGGGCACACACGATGGCCGTGATCGTAATGATCACCCGCCTCGATCCGTATTCAATTAATGATTCCTGTTGCATCTTAACATGCTTAATAAGTAAAATGAGTTGTTTAAAGTTTAAAGGTTTAAGGTTCTTCCAGCAGCAATATGTTCTTTGTATCCGGTAGTTGATTTGTTCCTTTCTTTTAATAAATCCACCGCTGTAAGAACCTTAAACCTTTAAACCATTAAACTATATTAATCCAGGTGCACATCCACCAGCACATTCATTCCGGGTCTCAGCTTTTTTACCAATGGATCATTTTTATCAGTGAATTCAATCTTCACAGGTAAACGCTGAACCACTTTTACAAAGTTGCCGCTGGCATTGTCCGGAGGCAACAGTGCAAACGTAGCGCCGGTAGCAGGAGAGAATGAAGTAAGGTTTGCTTCAAACTTATGACCGGGATAAGCATCTGCTTCCACGATCACTTTCTGGCCTACTTTCATTTTATCCAGTTGTGTTTCTTTAAAATTGGCAACCACCCACACTGCATCACCATGCACAATGCTGAACAGAGATTGTCCGCCCTGCACAAACTGCCCTGGCTGTACATTCACTTTTGATACCAGTCCGTCCTGCGGAGCAGTGATAACTGTGTAAGACAGGTCCAGCCTGGCTGCATCCACATCCACTTCACGTTGATGAATGGTAGCACCTGCCACGCTGATCTGCGAAGCAGTGGCCTTGCTTTGCACTGCTACTGCATTGGTTTGCTCGGATGCTTGTTTCTTTTGTTCTTGCAGTACACCCAGTTCGCGCTCTGCACTTTGCTTGGCAGCAGAAGCCTGCTCAAATTGCTGTTGTGTGATAGAATGATCTTTGATCAGGTTGGCATAACGCTCATAATCCTGACTTGCCCTCCACAAATTCACTTTCGCTGCCTCAATCTGTGCATCAATGGTGCCTACAGAAGCCCTGGCTGTAGCAATACCTGCATGCGCTGCAGAAGTAGTGGCCTGAGCACTTCCCAGGTTGGTACGTGCAATTTGCAAGGCAGCTTCCGCTTGCTTAACCTTAATAGTGTAATCACGGTTGTCGAGTATCAACAAAGTATCACCTTTTTTCACCTGCTGATTGTCCTTCACTCTCACTTCGGTGATATAACCTGATACACGCGGGATCACCGGGCTGATATCGCCACTGACCTGTGCATCTTCAGTGTCTTCATGATGAAGACCATGCTGGTATTTGGAAATACCAAACCAGCCACCGCCGATCACCAGTACGGCCAGAACGATGATAAAGACCGGGTTCCGTTTTTTTGGAGCTGTTGTATTAGCTGTTGTTTCCATATCAATGAATTCTTTTTATTATTTTTTATTGGCATCAAGCATGCCTGCTGTTTTTAAAAGATTGCTGTACATCACCACGGCGTCTGCTTTGGCATATACATAGTTTACACGGGCCTCAAGCTGCGCTACGTCTGCATCCAGCAGGTCGGTAGTAGTGGCGAGACTGTTATCGTATTTGTTTTTGGTGATACGGTAATTTTCTTCAGCCTGCTCTATGGCTTTCTGATATACCTGTACCTTTTTCTGGTTGC
>CBHEUU010000630.1:0-3230 GCA_965990355.1 uncultured Chitinophagaceae bacterium | reverse complement strand
GTAACCAGTATCTTCTTCACTTCTTTACCTTTTCCGGTGAATCCGATCGCAGTCCGCAAAGTGCGAATCTGTTCAGCTACTACAGATCTTGATTTTTCCTTGATAACGATTGAAGATTTGATCTTGCGTATATGAGAGATCATTCCGAGCAAAGGCACTGATGTCTTCTGTTCCACTTCAGATGGATCACCTACTTTATTGTTCATGAAGTCTCCTATCAACATAACCAGAAGAGGAGCAAATAGCCCAAGGATAAATGCAATGGACCAGATGGCTTTTGATTTTGGAGAAACCTGGCCGAGGCCTCGCGCTTTAACAATCGTGCGTGAATCAGGAATATTGGATGCAAGTGTTACAGCAGCTTCTTCCCTCTTCTGCAGCAGGAAAGCATATAACTGTTCCTGCACATTACGGTTCCGCTGTATCTCCACCAGTTTTTGTTCCATTTGAGGAACATGCCTGATTCTGCCAGATAACTGGCCGTCTTTACGGGAGATATCATTCAACGCAATTTGATACGCTTCTTTCAGGTTGCGTACGTTTGTCAATAGCTTCTTTCTTGTTTCCTGCACCTGCTGTTTTATATCTATCAAAAGTGGGTTCTCAGGACCGATCTCTTTATTCTTTTCTATCCTTTCCCTTTCCAACACCAGTGAATTATGCTTTTCTACAAGGGAAGCTAATGATACCTCTTGAAGGCCCAATGTACTTGGAACCAATCCTGGGCTGTCCTGGTTAATCAATAAATCCCTCTCTAAGGCAGATACAATATTTAATTGCGTTTGGCTTTGGGCTTTTTGCATATCTATTTCCTTAGCGGTTTCCATATATTGCTGTGCATCCGCAGAAATATCGGTGATTTGATTTTCTGTTTTAAAACGCTGCACCTGCCCTTCAACACCCTCCAGATCAAGAGAAACAGCCTTTAGCCGCTCATTAAGGAAATCAATTGTATTAGCAGTTACTCTGTTTTTGTCTTCCAGCCCCTGCCGGTTATAGATATCAATAAGTGTGGCAAGAATATTCCTTGCCCGCTCTTTGTTTGGATCATTTATTGAGAGATTTACAACGGATGCCTGCTTACTAACGGCAGCCACTGCCAATCTGCCATTATAGCCACCTGTTGCGACTGCCACCGGCATAATAAGTGTATGATAAGATCCCGAAACAGTATCGTTCTGATGTATGTTTTCCCATGCGTCGTTGGGAAGAGGCCGGAACCGTATCCCTTCTATAAAATAAGTGTTCCCATATATCAAAGGATGTTGTTTATTATCGGACGAAGAAAGATTAATCTTATTATCATTCAACGAAACGATCCAGGTAACGGTCTGGGAAATGCTATCCGGATTCAAGACTTCCAGTAAAAACGGTATATCGCTGCCAAATAAAGGAACATCTCTTAAACGGCCTTCTACCCAGAAGTTCATAAACAACTGTTGCTTCTTTACCACTTCTTCCATCAGGTCATAGCTCTTCAATATCTCTATTTCATTCTCAACAAGTTTATTCCCTTCTATGCCCAGATCCTTCAGTATGGTATTTTCTGTAATATCACCACCTTTCTTTTCATCTTTGATCATCACCGAAGCTATAGCCTGATATACTGGGTTTGTATAATGTAAATACAGCCATGCACAAAAAAGACAGATGAGTAAGCTTCCTGCAAACCAATACCATGATCTTAGTACTCTGAATAACCATTTTTTTATATCAAATTCGCTATCCTCTTTCAGCAAATCATCACTGTATATTTCCTGTTCCTTCATAATATTGACAAATTGGTATGTATAAATATGGCAATAACGGCTGCTTGTAAAGCAGGGTTAAAAATCGTTAGCAAAAGGGTTGAAAAAATGCCGGGTATTCGTTGCGGCAAGCAAGGAAAAAAGCGGGAGTTGGTATCACAGTCAAACCAGGATTAGTTACGGGTAAGAATAACAGTAACAATCGAGGCAACGCTCAGTACCAGGGAGGCCCAGAATGTAGTATTATTAGCCAGAAAATTTTTATTCTTATTCGGCTGAATGTAAACAATATCATTTTGCCTCAGGTTAAAATATGGCGATTGAAAAGTGCTGCTGCTGTTAAAATCCAGCCGGGCTACTTCGGTTTGCCCATCCGGCAACTTCCGGATCACTTTTACTTTTTTGCGGGCTCCGAAAATCGTCATATCACCGGAAGCTCCAATGGCTTCAAGCACATTGATCTTTTCGCCAGTAACAGGCACAGTAAATGGCTTGTTTACCTCTCCAATTACGGTGACTTTAAAATTAATGAGACGGGTGGATACGATAGGATGAGTAAGATAGGGAGTGAGTGCCTGGATAACTTTTTGTTTCAGTTCCGATAAAGTCAATCCGGCAGCTTGTATATCACCAAGTACAGGCAAAGTTATACTGCCCTCTGTGGAAACGGTGTATACATTGATGAAGCTGGGAGCACTTTGTGTGGCAGAAGTTTGGCCGGCAGCATTCGTGAGTTGAGCACTTGGGCTTGCAGCCATCAGGTTGAAAAATTTGCTGGCTTCTGCACTTGGACTGGAAATAGTAAGCTGCACCTGGTCATCAGCCTGCAACTGTAAGGGGGGAGTTTTAGTAGTGGAAATAGTTTGTAATGCAGCTGTATCAGAAAGATCTCTGAAGTAAGTAAGTTGTTTGGACGTTTGACAGCTGAAAAATAGGAAAGTTAGGGGCAGCACAAATAAGCCCCACTTGTGGTGTTTGTTTTTCATTAAGTTAGTAGATTTTAAAAACTGAATTCCCTGAATCAACGGAATTTATAGGCCAACCCGAAAGAAAATCCACCAATGTGCCGGTCGACCCTTGAATCATGATAAAAGCCAGCATAGAACAAATGGCCATCAAGATGTTTAGATAATGTAAACCCTGCACCAGCAGAAAATGCAATACCTGGATCTCTATAAGTAATCATAGCAAGGCCCAGATTTGTTTCAGCAAACCACTGCCATGGATTACTCATATCATAATCATATGTACCAAAATAATAACGGTAACCTGCTGTAATATATCCGACATTTATGGTAGCAGTTTTTCCTTTATCAAAAAATCCCAGCTTGCTATCCGCCTGCGGCACACTGTATATACCAAATGTAGTAGTGATAAAACTGTTGCTCAGTTGCTCTGCTTCTTTATTCAAAAAGCTGGTCAGCTTCAATATTTTAAACTCCCCATTTATTCCGATCGGATAATTCTCCTTTCCACTCATCA
>CBHEUU010000629.1:0-3248 GCA_965990355.1 uncultured Chitinophagaceae bacterium | reverse complement strand
CCATTTATAATGCATGGATGATTATCCCAACCGCAGAAGGCTGCAAGGTTATTTCGGAAGAATCGCAAAATGGACCTAAAACCAAAATGGAGAAAATTTTTGCACCTAATATGGTTCGTAAAGATCTTAAGAATTGGTTAGTAAGGCTGAAAGGGCAATCAGAAAAACAATCAAACAATTAAAATACAGGAACTATTTCTCTTTGGGCCATAGCTATAAACAGTGATTCCTCATAATTTCCTATGAAATATACAAGGTGTAAACGATAGTGTTCTTCTTAATAAAAATTATGGGAAGCAAAGAAAGAAAAGCAAGGCATCGGATGAACATGCATAAAGATATTCTTCATGCAGCATTGAGCATTGTCAGAGAGGAGGGACATCAGTCCCTGAGTCTAAGGAGACTGGCTAACAATATTGAATTTTCCGCTACTGCGGTGTATCTGTATTTCAAAAACAAAGAGGCACTATTAGTCGATCTGACCAAGTTGGGGTATCAACAACTTAATACCAGTATAGATAAAAACTGTAAGAGTATAATTGAACCGAGGAATAGATTAAAGGCAATGCTTAAAACCTATTGGTATTTCGCAACCCATGAAAAGGAATTATACATTCTTATGCAGGAGACTGGAATGGGGTTAAATGAATTAGACCGGCTGTTTCCGGAAATGCTAACATTTATCAACTCGATAAATCAAGCAATTAAGAAGGTATGTGTAAAAGAAAATTGTACCGATATTTTTCTGAAACGCAAGTGTTATATATCAATTGCTATTGTACAAGGGTTTGCATCGCTCAATTTAATTCACAAAGACATGGATGCCCGTTCCCAATCTCAAATGCTGGATGATGCGATTGATAGCCTGATAGATTCTTTGAAATAAATCAATGCGCCCAAAATAAATTAAAGCACTGCTTAACTAAAATTCATTTAAATATAAAAAGGACAATCCCCGTTCAAATGGCCCTGCTTTTTTTAGAAGAGTTCAAACTGTCGGACACATTTTTTTTCAGTAACTCTTCCCGGTTCAATCGGGCTGATTTGGGCCTGACTTACATAGGTGTTGTTTTTCGTAAAATCGCAGAAAATTAAAAGCGCTGAAACTCAGCGCTTTTTGTATGATAGAGAGGATCATCTACTCTATAAACATTCCCGCTTTCTCATTGTCTCTTCCCGCAGCTTATTAATTTCAATAACTTACATGCAGAAGATCCGGGTTATATCATCTTTAACCAAAAAATTTTAGCATGAAAACAACACCTTTGTTACGTTCAGCTATGCAAAAGCTTATACTATCAACAATCCTGGTAATACCAGTTTCAATTGCAGCCCTTGCTCAAAAGGACCAATTGCAGGAGCGGAATAAAGAGGTGGTTCTTAAATACCAGGAACGGATCAATAGTGGCGACGCAAACGGTGCAGTACAATATATTTCAAAAGACATGAAAAATTTTGGAAGGGTGGTAGGGCCGGATGGCGTTCGCGCTGTACTCAATGACGTGTTTACCACATTTCCGGACTGGCGGGCGGAAACTGTAGAAATTGCAGCGGTTGGAGACGCCGTTATAGTGCGGCAAAAGGTCAGCGGTACTCATCTCGGAGTTGGTAAAATTCCAGTAAACGGAGGTCTGCTGGTAGGAGTTCCGCCAACAGGCAAGCGGTTCGAAGCGACGCACATGCATTGGTACACAGTTCGTGATGGGAAAATCGTTGAACATTATGGTAATCGCGATGATCTTGGCATGATGCAACAACTGGGGCTGGTGCCCAGATCATTGGTTGCTACCCGGGATTCAACCGCAGCCAGGTAAATGTCATGTTGGACAATATCATTTAGTTCGAAGTATATAGCAAAAGCAGTTTAGGTAACTATGCCAGGCTTCTTCTGATCCTGCTTAAAGATTGTGGTGTTACATTCAGATAGGATGCGATATAATTCAGCGGAACGCGGTAAGCAATTTCCGATTGTTCAGACAGAAACACTTTATACCTTTCAACCGCATCTTCCCCGGAATAAGCATTTTTAAGCCGGATCTTTTCCAGCATCCGTTGTTGGTTAACCTGGCTGATAAGGTCAATCATGTAAGGGAGTTTTTGGTATAGTTCCAACAAGTTTTTTTTGCTGATGGATAAAACATGAGTATCACAACAAGCCTGGATGCTGTTGTCAGCAATTATTTCATCGTTAAAACTTTGCAATATCGTGCAGCATTGCCTGTCTCCGATAAAGTAATGGGTCACATCAATGCCTTTAGTGTTGGTGGCAACGATCCGCAAAATGCCGGAAACAACAAAGAAAAATTCTTTACATACTTTTCCTTCGGTAAAAAGGTATTCACCTTCTTTAAAATGCTTAGCATGAAAATACGGGGTAATGATTGCTGCATCATCGCCTGTTATGGTCCTGAATGATCGAAGGAAGATTAAGAGAGCTTCCATTGGTAAAGAAATGTTCGCTAAATTAATAAGTTCTTACCATTTGGTAAGCCGGATGCCGGACGATCTTCCAAACTTTGCAAAATCATGGAAAATCAACGTAAAAGAAATCAGCTAACAGGTAAAAGAGTGATCATTTTAGGCGGTAGTTCAGGTTTAGGTTTTGCCACTGCAAAAGCCGCTGCCGCAGAAGGGGCAAATGTGGTTATCGTTTCCAGCAACCAGGCCAGGATAGATCGTGCATTGGAAGAATTGCCGCAAGGGAGCAAAGGGTATGCAGCAGATCTTTCCAATGAACAAAACATCCGGGACTTCTTTAACCATGCAGGCAGCTTTGATCATCTGGTGTATACAGCAGGAGAAAATATCGAGATGAGCATGGTAGCTGACACGGATATTGAAAAAGGGAAGGACTTTTTTACAATACGTTTCTGGGGCGCATTCGCAGCCATTAAATATGGCAAGGACCATATTAATGAAGGCGGCTCCATCACTCTTATGAGTGGCAGTTTTGGCCAGCGGCCAGCTAAGGGGTACAGCCTGGGTGCAACTATTTGCGGTGCGATGGATGCTTTCACCCGTGCTATGGCAGTAGAGCTTGCTCCCATAAGAGTAAACAATATAGCTGCAGGTGTGATCAAAACAAATCTGTGGAATAACCTGAGCGAAACCGATCGGGAAGGATTTTACAAATACCTGGAAAGTACTTTGTTGTTAAAACGGGTAGGTGAGGCTGAAGATATCGCTCAGGCTTTTGTTTACCTGATGAAACAATCATACGCAACAGGACAGTCGCTGATCATTGATGG
>CBHEUU010000628.1:0-3250 GCA_965990355.1 uncultured Chitinophagaceae bacterium | reverse complement strand
TTCATTCTTTACAATGAACTCAAAGTCTTCTATATCTTTTTCTGTCATTGCCGGCAGGGAAATGGCTGTGTCTGGCAGGTTCACTCCTTTTTTCGGAAGTAACATGCCACCATACGTTACCCGCACTTTGATCTCACCGGCAGCAGTGATATCCACTACCACTACTTCCAGTTTGCCATCATCGATCATGATCTTTTCCCCCACTTTCACATCGTTGTGCAGGTTAGGGTAGGAGATATAAATTTTTTCTTTGGTGCCGACTACTTTTTCTTTGGACGTAAAAGTGAGGATATCGCCTGGTTCAATTTTCAATGCGCCATTCTCAATTTCACCCACCCTTAATTTCGGCCCCTGCAGATCACCTAAAATGGAGATATTGTAAGGTTCTGTTTTATTGATCTTGCGGATATGCGAAATAACCTCTGCTTTGTTTTCATGCGTGCCATGGGAGAAGTTCAGGCGGAAGACATTCACTCCTGCTTTTACCAGTTCCAGTAACTTTTCGTAGGTATCGCAGGCCGGTCCTACAGTGGCTACAATCTTTGTGCGATGGAAGGTGTGAGCCAGTCCTGCATCTTTGTCCATTTGCGAATGAAAATACTTTTCTGCGTTTTTAGCCATTTGTATGCTGGTTTGTTCGTGTTAAGAGTAGTTGGTTTTGCCGGTATAAGATCAGGATGCAAGGATCTTTTGGATTTTCATCCATTCACTGCCTATCTTATGCTTTTCTTTTACAGCTTTATCCAATGGGGTATAATGTATTTTGTTGTTGATCACACCTACCATCACGTTCTTTCTTCCTAATAAAAGACTTTCCACGGCATAGTAGCCCATATGACTGGCCACCACGCGGTCTTCACAAGTAGGCGCCCCACCGCGCTGGATATGACCCAGCACCGTAACACGGATATCCGCTGCAGGCATGCGCTGGCGGATTACTTTAGCCAGTTCATTACCTCCACCGAATTCTTCTCCTTCCGCCACTACGATCAGGTTCACCAGTTTTTTTCTTTTTTCTTTTTCTGTTAAACCTTCAATGATGGCTTCAATATCCGTTTTGGTTTCGGGGATCAATATATTTTCCGCACCGGTAGCAATACCGCTGTGCAGTGCAATATAACCTGCATCACGGCCCATTACTTCCACGATGAACACCCGGTCATGCGCATCCATGGTGTCACGGATCTTATCAATTGCCTGAACAGCTGTGTTTACGGCGGTATCAAAACCGATCGTTACATCCGTGCCGGCCATGTCTTTATCAATTGTACCTGGTAATCCCACACAGGGGATCTCGAATTCGTTGCTAAATTTCTGGGCGCCGCGGAAACTTCCGTCACCGCCAATAATGACCAGCCCGTCAATCCCTCTTTTCTGAAGATTGGCGTATGCTTTTTTACGGCCTTCGTATTCGAAAAATTCTTTGGAGCGGGCGGTTTTTAAGATCGTTCCCCCGCGTTGTATGATATTGGCCACTGAACGTGACTCCATTTTCATAATATCATCTTCATACATGCCCTGGTATCCGCGCATAATGCCGAATACTTCTAATCCGTGATAAAGACCCGTCCGTACTACTGCCCTGATAGCTGCATTCATACCTGGTGAATCTCCTCCCGATGTCAGAACCCCAATCTTGGTAACTTTTTGTGTCATTGAGTCTTAGATAGCTTTTTTTTAAGTATTGCCTGCTGGTTTTTTATTTCCGGAATCGTTCCCAGCGCATCAAAAATAAGGTTTTGTTCTCATTGTGTGTAGGTCTTACATAACAGGGTTTCATACGAATAAGCGTTAGTTGCAGGAGTTGTTATGTTTCAGTTATCTTTAAGCAGTTAAAAAGAACAGAATGAGAAAAATCTTTTTGATACTGATTATGACTGGTCCTTTACTTGCAATGGCTCAATTGAAATATCCTGAAACAAAGAAGATTCCCGTAGTGGATGATTATCACGGAACAAAAGTGGAAGACCCTTATCGCTGGCTGGAAGATGATAATGCAGAAGCAACCAGGAACTGGGTAAAAGAAGAAAATAAAGTGACGTTCGATTATCTCGCTACTATTCCTATCCGCGACCGGGTGAAAAAAAGGCTGGAAAAATTATGGGACTATCCTAAATATTCATCACCTTTTAAAAAAGCCGGCTATTTCTATTTTTTTAAGAATGATGGTTTGCAAAACCAGGCAATCCTTTACCGTCAATTGGGCATAAGGGGCAAGCCGGAAGAATTCCTGAATCCCAATACGCTCAATAAAGAAGGTATTGCTGCTCTTGGTGGATTCAGCTTCAGCAAATCAGGTAAATACTTCGCGTATTCAATTGCAGTGGCTGGCAGCGACTGGCAGGAAGTGTATGTGATGGAAACAGCTACCAAAAAATTGCTGAAGGACACCATTCAATGGGTAAAATTCAGCGGTTTCAGCTGGAGTGGTGAAGATGGATTTTATTACAGCGGATACGATAAGCCCAGCCAGGAAACAAAGCTGAGCAAGCAAAACCAGTTTCATAAAGTGTTTTATCATAAACTCGGCACTGCACAGTCGCAGGATAAACTGGTGTATGAAGATAAAAAGCATCCTTTGCGTTATCACAGTGCTGCACTCACAGAAGATGAGCGCTTCCTGCTGGTATATGTAGCAGAAGGAACCAGCGGTTCGGAAATATGGTATCGCGATCTGAAAGATCCTGCACAAAAAAGTTTTAAAGTATTGATACCTGGATTTAAAACCGATGCTGATGTAATAGACAATGATGGTGGCAAATTGCTGGTAAGAACAAATGACGGTGCTCCGAATTTTAAAGTAGTACTGATCGATCCTAAAAAACCGGCAAAAGCCAACTGGCAAACAATCATTCCTGAAAAGCCGGAAGCTTTGCAGGGCGTTGGTACAGGCGGAGGTTTCTTATTCTCTCAATATTTAAAGGATGCTTCCACCCGGGTGTATCAGCATTCATACGACGGAAAACAGGTAAGGGAAATTGCTTTGCCGGGTATCGGCACTGCGAGCGGATTTGGTGGTGAAAAACAGGACAAGGACTTTTTTTACAGCTACAGTTCTTTTGCAACTCCTCCGGCGATTTATCAGTATGATATTAATTCAGGAAGGTCTGTTCTGTTCCGCGATACAAAGGTGAACATGAAGACCAGCGATTTTGTAACAGAGCAGGTGTTTTTCAGTACCGATAAAAAAACAAAAGTGCCCATCTTTCTCACTTATAAAAGAGGCTTGAAGAAAGATGGAAAGAACCCT
>CBHEUU010000627.1:0-3262 GCA_965990355.1 uncultured Chitinophagaceae bacterium | reverse complement strand
TAGCTTTCCGTTTGCCATCACCAATCCCTGTGCATTGCGATGCCCCAATGACCAGTAAGGATTGCCTGGTACAGGATTATCAGCAGGCACTGTTCCATCCAGGTTCAGCCGGAGTATTTTACCATTCACAGAATTGACATTTTGCGAATGTGACTGCTCAGATGCATCACCAGTACTTATAAAAATTTTATTGTTATCAATCACCAGCCGGCTGCCGTTATGAATGGAGGCGGCATCAATATTATCAAGCAAAATAACCGGATTTGTCAATGTGGTACCATTATAAGTATAGCGGACCAGCTTTTCAGTGTACTGGCCATTCTTATTATAATTGTACACAACAAAAACGCTTGCCGCGCCGGCCCCTTCCGCATTTATAGCCAATCCCAGCATACCACCCTCACCATTGGAAACCACTTCAGGAACAGTCAGCAATGGTATCACCTGCCCGGTTGCAGGGTTAAACCGGCTGATCTTTCCACCCCGTTCTGTCATCCAGATATGATCATCACTGCCCCAGACCATTTCCCAGGGGAAGTTCAGGTTTTCTGCTACCACGGTATCACTCAATTCTGCTGCATCCGGCGGCTCTACATTTTTACTGCCTGATTTGTTGCAGGAAAAGGAAGCCAGGAAAGGAAGGAGCAATAAGATCAGGAAAGGAGATTTGGGAAAATTCATACGACATGATTGTAGTCCTAAGGCGGCGAAAATCATGCCGCGGCCCTGTAAAGTGTCAACCATTGGTCAAGCAAATCCTGTGTATCGTCAAAACGTACGCACTGTATCAAAACCGGACAGGCACATAGAGTAGATATTCAGATAATACAATGATTTATAACTTATTGTCTGAAGGCATTATCCTTGTATACCATGACAGGCTAAAAAAACACACCATGCTAAAAAACTATTTCAAAGCTGCCTGGAGGAATTTAGTAAGAGGAAAAAGCTTTTCCTTTCTCAATATTGCTGGACTTTCTATAGGGATGGCGGGAACTGCGCTTATCTTACTATGGTTGCAAAATGAGATCAGTTTTGATAAGTTTCATGCTAATAAAGATAACCTCTACCAGGTTTATAGCTTATCAGCCGGTGTAAATACTCCGCCTGTTGCAATAAATGAAGTATCGCAGCCGCTCGGCCCGGCATTAAGACAAAACTTTCCTGAAATAGAAGCACAAACACGTATAAGAGACATGAGCAGCTTTTTATTTACAGCGAATGATAAAAGTTTTACCAATATCAAAGGAAGTATCGTTGATCCTTCTTTCCTGAACATGTTTAGCTTTCCATTGGTTGAAGGAAATAAAGAGGAACAACTTAAGAATGTTTATTCAATAGTCATTACCCAAAAATTCGCCAGAAAGATATTTGGTAATGAAGAAGCAATAGGGAAAATTATCAGGATAGACAGCGTGGATAATTTTACTGTAACCGGTGTGCTGAAAGATCTTCCCTCCAACACACGTTTTGATTTTGAATATTTATTGTCCTGGGATTATTTAAGAAAATTAGGGAAAGGGTATGTGAATGATAACTGGATCAGTAATAACACACCCACATTTGTGCAACTGAAACCGCATACAAATATTGCGGCTTTCAATGAAAAAATAAAAAACGTTACGAGAGTCAATGCAGGTCGTAATGATCTCTGGACGCATTTTCTTTTTCCGCTTGATCGATGGCACTTGTATGCTGAATTTGAAAATGGCAAACCTTCCGGCGGGCGTATAGACACTGTGCGGGTATTCAGCATCATCGCCTTGTTTATTTTACTGATCGCCTGTATCAATTTTATGAACCTTAGTACGGCGAGAAGCGAGAAACGGGCAAAAGAAGTGGGTATCCGTAAAGTAACAGGTGCAGGGAGGGGCTTGTTGATCGGCCAGTTTATGACGGAGGCTTTTTTAACTGCCTGTATTGCCGGAGCAATGGCTCTCCTTCTTGTTCAGCTTGCATTGCCTGCATTTAATAGGCTAGTGGGTACAGACTTATTCATCCCTTTCCGCAGTGTTTACTTCTGGATGTATCTTTTTGCATTCATCCTGTTCACAAGTTTGCTCGCCGGCAGTTATCCTGCATTTTATTTATCATCCTTCAAGCCTATAAACATATTTAAGAAACAGTTTAAGAAAATAAATGCTGTAGTGTCTCCAAGAAAAGTGCTGGTAGTAACCCAATTTTCATTTGCCGTAGTCCTCATTATATCAACCATTGTAGTGCGCAACCAGATCCAATATGCACAGGACAGGGATACAGGGTTCTCAAAAAACAATTTGATCTATGTAGATTTTGTTGGGGATATCGAAAAGAATTACTCACTGATAAAGCAAGACCTGATGAACGCCGGTGCTGCTGTATCTGTATCCAAAACAATGCTGGGCATTACGGAAGGCGGATATCATTCATGGGGATTAAGGTGGCCTAATGAACTTCCCAAAGATACCACCACCACTATTACAATTTACAGTACCGATGCAGATCTCGTAAAAACAGCCGGACTGCATTTAATGGAAGGCCGGGATATTGATATAAACAAATACGCTGCAGATAGTTTTTCTGTTTTGGTGAATGAAACGGCAGTGAAGCTGATGGGATTTAAAAATCCTATCGGGCAGATTATCACCAATCCTTTCGACAAGATCAACTGGCGTGTAGTTGGCGTTGTAAAAGATTATGTGCAAGGCTCTCCTTACAGCGATATTCCTCCAACCGTTATCTATGGTCCTGGCGCATGGTTCAACACCATGCAGGTAAAACTGAACGCTTCAAACGCAACTTCTGCAAATCTTGCAGAAGCAGAAAACGTGTTTAAAAAGTATAATCCTGCTTATCCGTTTGATTACAAATTCGCCGACCAGCATTATGCGGCAAAATTTGATAGCGAAGAACGCACTAAAACAATGGCCGGTCTGTTTGCATTCCTGGCCATATTTATTTCCTGCCTGGGATTATTGGGTCTTTCTGTATATGTGGCAGAAGCCCGTATCAAGGAAATAGGAATACGGAAAGTATTGGGAGCATCAGCTTTGAATATTACACGGCTGTTATCACTTGATTTTATAAAACTTGTCTGCATCGCTATTATCATAGCCACCCCGGTTGCTTATTATGCCATGAACCAATGGCTGCAGGGTTATACGTACAGGATCAGTCTCGGTGCCGGAATTTTTATATCAGCAGGGATCCTGGCTATTTTAATTGCTTTTATAACCGTAAGCTTCCAGTCGGTAAAATCGGCACTTAGTAACCCTGTGAAGAG
>CBHEUU010000626.1:0-3275 GCA_965990355.1 uncultured Chitinophagaceae bacterium | reverse complement strand
CTGGAACAAAAGAAATCCATGGGAGGCAATGCAAGCTTTATAGACCCTGCTATTGCCGAATGTCATTTTTTCCGTGGTGTGGTTTACTTCTACATTGGCCGCACCTGGGGTGCTGCACCGATCGTGACAGATCCTGGTGAAGCGGCTTTATCAGGTAATTTTAATATTCCCCGTTATTTCAAACAGGATGTGTTACGCTTTGCACTCGAAGAGTTGCAAAAGGCAGAAGCTGGTTTACCTGAAACGGATCCTGTTCCCGGCCGTGTAACGAAGTATGCAGCCAAAGGCATGATGGCTAAACTGTATCTCTACAATAAAGATTATGCAAATGCAAAAATAAAAGCACAGGAGGTGATCGATTCCAAGAAATACAGCCTGTTTGCTGATTATGGAGCAATGTTCAACTCAAGTGCCAATAACAATAACGTTGAATCTATTTTTGCCATACAACACCAATTGACCGGTAATCCCTGGGGTTCAGGCAACCAGAAGAACCCCGACCGTGGACCTGCCAACTTGCAAACTTCAGAAGCAAGTATGTGGGAACTGTATATTCCTTCAAGGGATATCCTGGAAGAATATGAGTTTGGAGATATACGCCGTAAAGGTTCTGTAATGGAACATGGCTGGAGCTATCCTGCGTGGAAGCCTACCAATACCAATACTGCATACAACACATTTATGGCAAATGGATATAAATATGATACGATCCAGCCTGTGGGCAGCGGCGGTCAAAAAAATGTTACCCGTGCCAATATTGCCAAGTATGTGGTTGGGCCGGGTGCTGCATTCGGTGGTGAGCCTGTGCTTGGTATGAATACAGGCATCAATACAATGATCCTGCGTTATGCTGATGTGCTGTTGATCTATGCAGAGGCGGTGCTGGGTACCAGCGCGTCAACTTCAGAAACCAGCGCACTGGCAGCATTCAACCTGGTTCGCCAGAGAGCGCAATTGCCTGCAAAAACTTCCATCACCATGGATGATATATTGCATGAACGCCGGGTGGAATTTGCTTTTGAAGGAGATTACTGGTTTGATATCCAACGCCAGGGTTACGCCAAAGCCAAACTGATCATTGAAGCGCAGAACAGGGGAACAGCTGATGTTCCTGCTTATGTAACATTTTCTGAAAGCAAGATGCACCTGCCTATTCCTGCTGGTGAAATATTGCAGGACCCGGCACTGGGACTTGACCCCGTTGCATATTATTGATCATTCAACTTTAAATCAAGCACAAAAAAAAACTTTATATGCAAAAGCTATTCTTTCATAAACTCACCGGCTGGTGTATGGCAATCCTCACGGTCGTCGTATTCTTCAGCTCCTGCGAGAAAGATAAAGACGGAAGTCCTGGTGTAAAGGCAGGCAATATGGATTCTGGTACCGTTTCTCCTGCAGAGGCAGGAGGCGGTGAGTTACTGACATTAACCGGCTCAGGTCTCGGCGATATCCGCAGCATTGTTTTTGAAAAAAACAATGTGCCTGCTCCGTTTACCTCAACGCTTAATACCGAAACCCACCTGATCTTTCATGTGCCTGACACAGCTTATGGCGGATCACAGAATATTATCTTTACTAACAGCGCCGGTAAATCACTGTCAGTTCCGTTTTCCGTATTAGCATTTGCAAGCGTCAGCAGTGTTTCCAATTACAACTTTACTGAAGGTGTGGAGATCACACTCACAGGCAATAACCTTGAAGATGTATCAAAAGTAGTTTTCACCGGCACTGCAGAAGAGATCGCTATTATATCCAAATCCAGGAAAACACTGGTGATTAAAATGCCCGCTACTCAAATTGCGAGGTCAACGATCGATATCACTAATTCTACAGGCAAAACAACCACTACACAGGAGTTCATCAACCTGGATAAAGCACTGAAGATTTTTACTGACGGGTATGGTCCTGACTATGGTGATAATTCATGGGGTGATGGTGCTGTGATATCCACCACTGAATTCAAGTCGGGTACTAAATCAGTTTCCAAAACCTATGCAAAAGGCAACTGGCATGTATTCGGTTTTGCCAACTGGTGGCCTGGTACAGCAAGTGATCCTGCATACAAATATTTTTCTTTCTGGATAAAAGGAGCGGCTGCAGATCATGTACTGTATATCACAGGTGATAAAAAAGCTGGCGGTGGTTTTGGTAATTCAGATCAGACATCGCCTGTGAATGTTCCTGCAGGTGTATGGACTTATTATAAAATACCACTGAGCTCATTGAATTTATGGGCTAATGGCAGTCCTTTTAACCAGATTGGTTTCTGGATTAAAGGCCCCGATAACCAGGATGAAAAATTCTACCTGGATGATGTGATACTGGTTAAATAAAAGCTATGGTTTTCCTATTGCCTTTTATTCTTTTCCTTTCGGCCTCGACCGTTGAAGGAGACGTTCCGGCTAATCCTGCTGCCACAAAGGAAACGGTCAATCTGTACCGCAACCTGAAAAAACTGGCTGATAAAGGATTTATGTTCGGCCACCAGGATGATCTTGCTTATGGCGTCAACTGGCGATATGAACCAGGTAATAGCGATGTTAAAACTGTTACTGGTGATTATCCCGCTGTATATGGATGGGACCTTAGCGGAATAGAAAACAGCCAGGAGAATAACCTGGATGGAATACCATTCAAAAAAATGAGACAATTCATTAAGGATGGTTACGCCAGGGGAGGGGTGATCACATTTAGCTGGCATGCCAGGAGTCCATTAGGAACTGAAAAAAGCTCATGGGATACAACGCATGGTACGGTAACATCCATTCTTCCCGGAGGAACAAATCATGAATTATATAAAACATGGCTCGATAAAATCGCTGTTTTTATTTCTTCTTTGAAAGGGAGTAATGGTGAAAGCATCCCGGTTTTGTTCAGACCTTTTCATGAACACAGTGGCAATTGGTTCTGGTGGTGCAAAAACGCCTGTACAGATTTTGAATATAAAACGCTTTGGCGGTTCACTGCTTATTACCTGCAAAAAGAAAAGAAACTGAACAATCTTTTGTGGGTATACAATACTGCGGGCGATTTTAAATCGGCTGAAGAATTCCTGCAAGGCTACCCGGGCGATGATATGGTAGACATGCTCAGTTTTGATGCTTACCAGTATGATGATCCGCAAAAAAGTGACTGGTATGTGAAGAACGTAGGATCACTATTAAAAATAATAGGTGAGTTGGCAAAAGAAAAAGGGAAACTCACTGCCCTGGCAGAAACAGGGTATGAAGCTGTGCCTTATTCTTCATGGTGGACAGATGTATTGCTGAAAG
>CBHEUU010000625.1:0-3278 GCA_965990355.1 uncultured Chitinophagaceae bacterium | reverse complement strand
GCTTAGTGGGAGCCCACCCGGATACTACTTATATTTGTTGCTTAGAACAAAGCGAAGTTCCCTACATGCCCACCCGCTCCAAAAAAAAGCTTCTCCGTATTATTTTCCTGGGTTCAGTTCTCGTGTTTCTGTCTGTGGCAGTATGGTTCATATACAAATGGTTAATGTACCGCCAGGTAAAGTTTACCCGCTACCCCGAATTTGGCATCACTATTCCCAATAATTATACGATCCATGGCATTGATGTATCGCGCTACCAGAATATTATTGCCTGGGAAGAAGTAAAGAACATGAAAGTGGGCGAGGTGCAGCTTGGCTTTGCGTTTATTAAAGCCACTGAAGGGATCGGAAATATGGATCCGCAATTCCAGCGCAACTGGAAAAAAGCAAAAAACAGTGAAGTGGTGCGTGGCGCATATCATTTTTTTATTGCCAGCAAGGATGGAAAAATGCAGGCAGAGAATTTTATTAAACGAGTTGAACTGAAAAGCGGGGATCTTCCTCCTGTGCTGGATGTGGAGCAGCGTTTTGGTGTGCCCAAAGCACAGTTGCAAAGAGAAGTGAAGAAATGGCTGCAAACGGTGGAAGCCTATTATGGCGTTACGCCAGTGATCTATACCAATGTTTATTTTTATAAGCAGAACCTCGGTAGCGATTTTGATGATTATCCACTATGGGTAGCGCATTATTACCAGCAGGAGCAACCACGGATCGAACGCAGTTGGTCATTCTGGCAACACAGTGACCAGGGAAATGTGAATGGCATTACAGCCAAAGTTGATTTCAATGTTTTTAGCGGGGATTCGGTAGCGTTCAAGAGTTTGTTGATGCCGTAACTGATTTGCACCGTACCTTGTTGTATCAAATTCTTACTATGGAACAAGGCTGGGACCCGGAAGTGAAGCGGTATTTCCGAAAAATCCTTAACACGATCTCGGTGGGCCTTTTTTGGATGATGTCTGCAGCAACAGCCGGCTTTTACTTTGGACTGGCTGTTCCTGAAGGGAGAATTCGATTGGGCAATATTATCTATTATGTGGTATTGCTGGCCACACTTGGTTTGCTGATCGCTTACTTTTATAAACTTTGGAATAAGAAATAGGGCTAGCTGCTGTGATCTGAAATAATCACCCATTCTCCTTTTATTTTCCGGAATACAAGTGTATAGTGACCTGAAACATCTCCTATACTTCTTTGGAGATACCATTTACCAATGATATGATAGTATTCTGGCGAAAGCCGTTTTACAGAAAGGATATCAAAATGCAGTTTTCCCATTGAGGCTGTATCAGGGTAGCCTTTTTTATAATTATCCAGTGTATTGTTCCAACCGTAGGTGACACCAGTTTTACCAATGAAACAAAGTGAATCGTTTTTCCAGTAACCTTTCATGAAGCTTTCAAGATCGCCGCGGTTCCAGGCTTTTGTTTGTTGATCCAGTATTTGGAGAATGGCGGTTTTATCCTTGTCCTGCGAACGGGCGATAAACGAAATGAATACAAAACCGGCAAGTAAAAGATATTTCATACAGATATTTTACGATTGAAATTACAGCAAAATCTATCCTAAACGTCTCCTTCCCGTATTGGTAATTGTCCTAATGGTTACAATCATCAGCATGTGCATGATTATGTACCCGGCACTCCTTGTAATTCATGAAATGCGCACTTACGATCAGTATCACAGCAGGCACCAGCAACCATGTATCATAATGAACAAAGAAAAGCTTAAAAATCAGCAGAAGGATCCCCAGTGTGAACAACACGATGGGCCATTTGTTATGATGATGTTTACGATAGCCATGGTAAAGGGAATAAACGCCGACGCAAAAGGCCAGCAACACCATTCCGGCCTCAAATACCAGGTTATGAATGATATTGACCCCAAACAGCGGCAACGAAGAAAGAAATAGCGGCAACACGGCACAATGAATAGCACAGGCTACAGAAGCGGTGATTCCCAGGGCGTCCCAATTGATTTTTACTTGCATAATTAACGGACAGCAAATATAGAGATAAAAAAGCAACAGTGTTGCAAAATTTAGTCCATTTTCTCATAAAATCACCGTCCTGCGGTAACTTTGCGGCACAAAACAGGCGATATGTCAAAGAAAGGGATCTTATACACGGGTTTTTTTGCAGTATTAGTGCTGGTTTTCTTTTTAGTAGTAAAAAAATGGCTGGTCAGAAATGATACTATCTCGGTAGTGCAGCCGTTTTCGTTTACTAACCAGGATGGTCAGCAGGTAACTGATAAGGACGTGACCGGGAAAGTATATGTAGCAGAATATTTTTTTACTACCTGTCCTGGTATCTGCCCAACGATGAACAGAAACATGCGGAAAGTGTATGAGAAGTTCAAAGGCAGGAAAGATTTTTTGATACTTTCCCATACCTGCGATCCTGAAACGGATTCTGCCAGCCAGCTAAAACATTATGCAGACTCAATGGCGGTGGATACAAAACAGTGGATCTTTTTAACCGGCAGGAAAGACAGTTTGTATACCATGGCGAGGATCAGTTATACAATTGATGATCCGGCCAACAACCTGAAAAGTATTGATGATGATTTCCTGCACACACAGTTTTGGGCACTCGTAAACCGTAAAGGGGAAGTGAAAAAAATATACGATGGATTAAAGGAAAGCGAGGTCCTCGGCCTGGAAAAAGATATTGAAAGAATGCTGAATCAATAAATAACTATGAGTACCGATATCAAAGAAATATTGAAGAAAAACCAGTTGAGTGTAACGGCCAGCAGGGAAAAGATACTTCACTTGTTCCTTGAGCAGCCCGGCGCACTGGCACATGGTGATATTGAGAAAAGAGCCGGCGAAAAGTTTGACCGTGTCACTGTCTACCGCACCCTGCAAACGTTTGTGGAGAAAGGAATCATTCATGCTATACCTACTGCAGATAATTCCATCCGTTATGCATTGTGCAAAGATGATTGCGCTTCCGGACATCATCATGATCATCATGTACACTTTGTATGCAGTTCCTGCAAAAACACATTTTGTTTGGATGATGTAGTTACTCCTGAGATAAAACTTCCTGCAGGTTATTCACTGGAACATATTGAAGTGGTGGTAGAAGGGGTTTGTAAAGATTGTAAGTGATTAGGATGCACAGAGAGATACGTGATGTTCGATAATTGAAATGAGTTTCTGACATTGAATATCCCGTAACCCACATCCACAAAATAAAAAGCCCCCGTATAGACATACGGGGACTTAGGTTAAGGCTCTGATTAGTAGCTATTTTATAATGAGTTTGTCT
>CBHEUU010000624.1:0-3282 GCA_965990355.1 uncultured Chitinophagaceae bacterium | reverse complement strand
TAATAAAGTGAATCAGTTCCATTGATCCGTACTTTTTCAATGATCACTTTAAGCGGAAGCGGGGCAGATGTTATCTTTTCGGGTATTAAATAATTTAAGCCATTAAAACCACCCAGGTAAACATATCCATTGGAAGAAGCATAAAAAGCGCCGGGATGAAAGAGCTTATTTTGTACCTGGTCTGTTACATTGAACCATTCCAACCGTTGTTCCTGCGATAGATAACGGTATAATCCATTTTCTGCGCCTATCCAGGTATTGCCGGCTTTATCCCGGAACAACAAAAAGATACGCTGATCAGCCAGTTGCGGAAGTATCCTTCTTTTTTTGATCTGCCCTTTTTCCATCCATACTTCCTCCAGGCCTGTAGAGCCTGCCCACAACAGGTTCTCTTTTTGCAATACCATGCACCACACAACGTCCGTTGCTTTATAAGAGGTGTCTGCAGAAGGAAAATTGAAGTTGGCATCTGTATGTACAATACCCTTGTTGGAATAAAACCATAGCGAGCCATCACTATCTTCAAGGGCTCCTATTGTATTATAAGCAGCGCCGTCAAATAAGGCAGACGCTACCCGGTATGTTTGCTTTTGTATCGTATATACCGCATTCCCGGCAAGAACTAAATGATTGCCGTTTTTCCTGGTGATGATCCTATTGATAAAATCCTTATTTACCATTTTCCGGAGGCTGTCGCCCTCCTTCCCCGTCGTATAGGATGGACGCGAAAATCGTTTTGTGAATGGGTCAAAAAGCCAGATGCCACCTGCAGTGGTCCCCATCACCAGCTTTTGCCCGTCAAATACCAATCCTCTGATGGATGGTGAATTGACAGTTTCCCGGCCACTGCCTGGTAAATACGAAGCTACCCGGCCGCTCTTTACATCCAGGTTGGTCAATCCTTTCACAGTGGCCAGCCATAAATTGCCGGGCCTGTCTTCTACAATGACCCTGATATCATTGTTCCAGTTTTTTCCTGCTGCAGGATAACTGCGTAACCAGCCAATAGAATGACGAAAGGGATTGAAAAATACGATCCCTTCTTCCTGTATCATCCAAAGTGTCTTTTCGGCGTCGAGGTAACTGGAAAAATAATTATTGTCATCGGCCAATGGATTGCCGGCATGAAACAAGATTGTCCTGGTGAAATTTTTTGTGATCCTGGAATACCGGAAACATCCCTGGTTGGTGCTTACAAAATATTCCTGCTCCGAAAGCGGGAAGGCATTTTTGACCAAAAGAATATGGGCTTCAACTGAGGCTGGGAATTGTGTTTGTTGTAAAGGAGTAAGTGTGCGGGCCTGCAAATCCACTTCCTGCGTACTGAGGTTTCCTCCCGATACCCAAACCAGATGGTCATTCAACGGAGTGATGGTACGAATATTTTTATATCCGATGGCTGTTATTTTACCCGTAACGGTATTGAACGAGATCAATGAATCGTTATAGGAGAAGAACAAGGTGGAACCCGATGCAACCAGGATCCGCCGTGCAAAATGGCGATGATTTAAGGCCGGCAATGGAAAGTACTCAAACATGTTTTTCGATGCTGCATAGCGGTACAATCCATCAGAGGCAATCATCCATACCGTGCTGTCGGCTGCTACCAGCAGCTTGCCAAAATTTTTTGTTTCCCGGTTATTGGTAACGACCTCTTCAAACCCGGCATATTCGTTCCGGAACTTTTTTATGGTGGTGAGGGTGGAGACCCAGACATTGCCGGCAGAATCTGCAGCAATATCAATCAGGACTTCGGAAAACCTGAACTGCTGTACTGACTGCCCGTTGAACCGCTGCACCATTTTTTGGGACAACAACCATAAGTAACCATTCTTATCCCTGGCTATCTCCCTGATGTCGGCAGTTTGAATACCATTGCTTTCATTGAGTAGCTGAACATGAAAATCCGGTAGTTGGGCATGACCTACCCCGCCTACCAGCAAACAAAGGAATAATGGTATCGTTTTAAGGAAGAGCAATAGTGTTAACCGAAATTCGTGATAAGATAATGCTAAATCCGGGTTAATGGGATATTTACAGGCAAGGTTAATATAATTATGTAAGCCGTACCAAAGCATCCTGCACCTAAGCCTATCAGGATAGCAGGGAATTTAAACCAGTATTTGATGGCCAGCCAGCTGTAATACACGCCTGCAAAAATAATTAAGGGTGGCAATAAACTATAGTATAAAAACGCATCAAAATGAAAAAGGCTCATGAGTATCGTCCACAAACCGAAAACGGTCACTGCGGCGCCATGGCTTAAATTAAGGCCGGTCCAGGCTTTCCACATAGTGGTTTGAGAAGATATTCTGAGGCGTGTATAATGCATGGCAATCCGTACATGTTTGTCATCGGGAGATAAGGCGCCTGGCTTTTTAATATCCAGTATGATCAATACGATATGCAATAACCCTAATACAAGAAAAGGTATGGCCCCCAGCACCAGGAATATTTTTGCCAAATTATAGGTTGTCATTGCGTTTATTATTTGTGAAGCTAACAAATAGCGCAGATAGGAGCATTCTGCTTCTATCTGCGCTGTGAGTGATTGCCTTCTTATTTGTTCATATAAAAGGCGCCGCCATCTGACATCGCACTACCATAACCCCAGGTACCGGTCATGTTATTTTTACCACCATTGACAGCAGCTTTGACAACATACACAATTGAAGCATTAGCTGATGAGTGGTAAGTGGCTGTGAACAGATTGCCACTGACAGACCATGTCCCCTCTCCTTTTACAACACCATACTGGTTGATCTCTTTCATAGTGCCGTCACCTTTAAGTTGAAAGGCATAATAATAAGTGGATGAATTGGTCTCGTAACCGTATTTCCCAACCCAATTCCCAGCCATCTCATTGGTACTGGGTGCAGGACTATCATCCTTGTCTTTTTTGCAGGCAATAAAGGTGCTTGCCCACAATAAACCGAAAACCGCGATCTTAAGAAGTTTCATTTTTTGAAAGTTTAATGATTAATGTTCTGATTTCAATGCGAAGCTAAATGGCTGAATAGCCGCCAGCAATTCGCTTAATCCAATAGTAGGTTTCAGTTATCGAATGGTAAAAAAAGCGGGGAAGGCTGTATTAAATGTAACTTGAAATCAAAATTATGTAACACATTCCCCGGATTTACCTCTACATTTGTAACGGATGAAGAAATTTGTTGTTACCATACTCGCCTTTCTTTACCTCTCCGCTTCGGTAGGAGCTACTGTTCATTTCCATTACTGTATGGATAAGCTGGTGGATTGGGGGTTTGAACACAACAATGATAA
>CBHEUU010000623.1:0-3288 GCA_965990355.1 uncultured Chitinophagaceae bacterium | reverse complement strand
CTACCCACGCATAAGGCTGTTTGTTTGCGCCGGGAGTAGATTTTTGATTCAGCCATAAAACAGCGCTAAGCGCAACAATAGCTGTAACAGAAGCAGCGATCGCATATTTAAACCATTTTCTTGGGGCCATGCGAACAACAGGCGCTTCTTCTTTCTTTCCGGTAACTGGTGATAAAGGCTTTTCAAAATATCCTTCTGGCACCGTAAAAGGGCTTTTCTTACTCAAGCCGCCCAGCAGGGGTGAAAGTTGCTCTAATTCCTCTTCTGCGCTCATTTCCTCATAAAATGCGATGCCTGGGTCAAGGCTGGTAAAATAATCCGCAGGAACAGTATAAGGGAGCTGTTTGGAAATTCCCGCCAGCAAGGGGGATAAATGCGCCAGTTCTTCAGCCGGAGTAAGTGCCTCCATCGCCTTTATCCTTTGCAGGATATTGGTTGCCAGGCTGTCAAAATAGCCGTCCGGCACCTGGTATCCCATCGCGGGGCTGGTGGGTGCCAGGGAGCTGTTAAGCTCCTGCAATTCCTGTAATATGGTAGCTGACTGTGACATTTGTGGCTATAGTTGAGACGGTTTGCCTTATTTAAAGTTTAATGGTTTTTGATATAATCCTCTATTTTCTTAACCGCATGATGATAGCTTGCTTTCAATGCTCCTTCACTGGTTTCCAGCACCCGGCTCATTTCTTCATAAGGCATTTCATCATAGTAGCGTAAATTAAATACAACTCTTTGTTTGTCAGGTAATTGCTGAATAGCCAATTGTAATTTCCATTCCAGCTTGGCTGCATCAAAATGCTGATCGGCTTTTATCTTCTCACTCAGGCCGCTTTCCATATCGCTCAGACTCACGGTGCTTCTTTTTTTCTGCTGTTCCAGGAAGGTCAGGCTTTCATTGGTGGCAATCCGGTAGAGCCAGGTATAAAGCTGGCTATCTTCCCGGAAATTTTCCAGGCCTTTCCATACCCTGATAAACACATTTTGCAATACGTCATTCGCATCGTCATGATCAACTACCATACGGCGGATATGCCAGTATAATTTCTCCTGGTATTTCCTGATAATGGCTGTATAAGCCTTTTCTTTCGTGGCAGTTTCTCTGAACTGTGCGAGTAATTCGGTATCGCTTTCACCGGTTAGCGGCATGGTGTTGGTTTTTCAATTTTTAGAAGCATAAAATACTAAAATGTTTAATCCCTATAAAAATTAAAAATGCAAAAGTCAAAATGCAAAAGAGGTAAGTGCCCTTTTACATTTTGACTTTTAACTTTTGAATTATTTACCCGTTCTTCTTCCGCTGAATAACTTTTTCAGCTGCAGCTACGATATCCGGAATATCCAATCCATATTTCTTCAGCAATTCTTTTGGTGTACCGCTTTCTCCAAATGTATCTTTTGTTCCTACATATTCAACAGGTACAGGGAAATGTTTGGCCGCACATTGAGAGATCGCATCACCCAGTCCGCCGATAATATTATGCTCTTCTGCTGTAACCGCGCAACGCGTTTTACGGATAGAAGCCAGTACAGCTTCTTCATCCAGCGGTTTGATGGTATGTATATTGATCACTTCCACGCTGATGCCTTTTTCCTGCAGTTGTACACCAGCCTGTATAGCATTCCATACCAGGTGGCCGCAGGCAAAAATGGTTACATCTGTTCCTTCGGAAAACTGTTGTGCTTTACCGATTTTGAAATCTTCTTCTTTAGTAAAAATGGGCCATACAGGACGGCCGAAACGAAGATATACAGGGCCCTGATAGTCGGCGATAGCCATGGTAGCTGCCTTGGTTTGTGCATAATCGCAGGGAACGATCACCGTCATTCCGGGCAGCATTTTCATCAATCCTATATCTTCCAGGATCTGGTGGGTAGCACCATCTTCTCCCAGGGTAACACCTGCGTGTGAAGCGCAGATCTTTACATTCTTACCGCTATAAGCAACTGACTGTCGGATCTGGTCATATACCCGGCCGGTTGAGAAGTTGGCAAACGTAGTAGTGTAAGGGATCTTTCCGCCGATGGTCATGCCGGCAGCAATGCCGATCATGTTTGCTTCAGCGATACCGCATTGTACAAAACGTTCAGGAAATTCTTTCATGAATTGCTGCAGCTTCAGTGAGCCGGCGAGGTCAGCTGTTAATGCAACAATATTCGGATTTTTACGGGCTGCTTCTGCAATCCCATCTCCAAAGCCACTTCTTGTATCTTTATTTCCGGTTGATTGGATATCTTTTAATGCCATAGTTTTTAATTAGACGGTAAAAATAAGGAATTTGAAGCGTCGGCCATCGGTCATTGAACATCGGCTATCGAACAAACTAAATGAAATTTCAATTTAGTTCAGCTCTCTCGGTTTTCCTCCGAAAATAGCCTGGTCTGTTTTAAGTTTTTGCTCCCATTCCCATGCTGTCAGCATCATTTCATCCAATGCATAAGCTGGTTCCCAACCGAGGCGGGTTTTGGCCAGGTCATTATTGGCATAAATAGCAATTACATCACCAGGGCGGCGTGCGCCTATTTCATAATTCAGTTTCACACCACTTACTTTTTCAAAAGAACGGATGGCTTCCAGCACGGTCACACCGTTTCCGGTACCGAGATTGAAGACTTCGCAAAGCGAATTGTTCTGTTTTTGTTCGAGGTATTGAATAGCCAGTGTATGTGCGTGCGCAATATCGCTTACATGTATAAAATCGCGGATGCAGGAGCCATCCCGTGTTGGATAATCATCTCCGAATACCGTCATCTTTGGCAATTTGCCAATGGCAGTTTGCGTAATGGCTGGCACCAGGTTTTGTGGGCGGCCGATCGGCATTTCACCGATCTGTATGGAAGGATGTGCTCCTACGGGGTTGAAATAACGAAGCAGAATACATTGTGTACCGGCACTTTTCGCAAATTCATTGATGATCTGCTCACCCATTTGCTTGGTATAACCATAAGGGGATTCCGCAGGTTTGGGAATGGTTTTTTCTGTAACCGGAATTTCATCCGGGTTGCCATACACAGTGCAGGATGAGGAGAAAACAAAGAAAGGAATATTGAATTCCTGCACGCACTTCAATATGTTGATCAGGGAATTGTTGTTGTTCTCAAAATACATCAGCGGTTTTTCCACCGATTCACCTACAGCTTTATAGGCTGCAAAATGAATGATGCCTTCGATGTCTTCGTTTTCCTGGAAGATCGCAAATGTGTCATCAAAATTGCAGAGGTCCACTTTGTAGTTCTTGATCTTCTTTCCCGTGATCTTTTTCTTCATGGCCTTCGTCATGGGCATAGGCGCGG
>CBHEUU010000622.1:0-3297 GCA_965990355.1 uncultured Chitinophagaceae bacterium | reverse complement strand
GCCCACGAGAGAGAAAGATCCTTTTTGCGTGGCTTCTGCCACAGCTGTGGCCACAGCCTTGGTGCCGTGTTGGAATTTTTCCATTTCAAACACACCCATCGGGCCATTCCAAAGAATGGTTTTGGCGCGGTGGATCACATTCACAAACTGGTCGACAGCATTGGAACCGATATCGAGTCCCATCCATCCGTCAGGAATGGCGTTGCTGGGAGCAGTTGAGGTTTCTGCATCTGCTGCAAACTTATCAGCGATCACTGAATCAGAAGGCAGGTGAATGCAAACACCTTTGGCTTCCGCTTTCTTTAATAATTCCCTGGCTGTATCAAGACGATCGTCTTCACACAGTGATTTACCGATCTTACCATCTTCCGCTTTCATAAATGTATAAGCCATGCCTCCACCAATGATGATGTCTGTAGCACGCTCCAGCAGGTTTTCGATGATCAGTATTTTATCAGATACTTTGGCGCCACCGATGATCGCTACAAAAGGTTTTTCTGCATTGTGCAATACTTTTTCTGCGCTGGCCACTTCGGCTTCCATCAGGTAGCCAAACAATCTTTTTTCTGCCGGGAAAAATTCTGCTATAACGGCTGTTGATGCATGCGCACGGTGGGCTGTGCCAAAAGCATCATTCACCCATACATCACCAAGCTTCGACAGGTTTTCTGCAAATGCTTTATCCCCTTTTTCTTCTTCTTTATAAAAACGAAGGTTTTCCAGCAGCAATACCTCGCCGGGCTTGAGGTCAGCCTGCGCCTTGTATGCCTGTTCGCCAATGCAATCATCGGCAAACAATACTTTGGGACCTTTGAGCAGTTCTGTAAGATGTTTAACCAGGTGCTTCAATGAATATTTTTCTGTTGGACCATCTTTGGGTCGGCCGAGATGCGACATCAGGATAACGGAGCCGCCGTCTTTCAGTATTTTCTGAATGGTAGGAATAGCTGCGGTGATGCGTGTATCATCCGTGATCTCATATTTATCATTGAGGGGCACATTGAAGTCAACCCTTACGAGGGCTTTCTGCCCCTTGAAATTATAATCCGAAAATTTTGACATACTTTCTGTTTAGCCAAAGATAAGGCAGTCGATAAAAAATGTCGACAATTGTTTGATTCATTTCCAACTATAAGTTCCAAAGAATATAAATTTAGTGGGCACAAAAAAAGCCGTAATGATCAACTTTACCGGAAGTTGAAACATTGCGGCTTTGAAAGTTTTATTATTTCTTTATTATTTCTTCGTGATCAGTTTCGCGAAGTAATGAACAGTGCGAACCAGCTGGCTCACATAGCTCATTTCGTTATCGTACCAGCTTACAGTGCGAACCAGTTGGGTATCGCCTACAGTTTGCACCCTTGTTTGCGTAGCATCAAACAGGGAACCATAGCTGATACCAATGATATCGCTGCTAACGATCTCGTCTTCGGTGTAACCAAAGCTTTCGTTGCTGGCAGCTTTCATAGCAGCATTCAGTTCTTCAACAGTTGTTTTCTTAGCTAATACAGCAGTCACTTCTGTGAGAGAACCGGTAAGAGTAGGAACGCGTTGTGCGCTGCCATCCAGTTTACCTTTCAGGCTGGGCAATACCAGGCCGATCGCTTTTGCAGCACCAGTGCTGTTGGGCACAATGTTGTGTGCAGCAGCCCTTGCACGGCGAAGATCACCTTTGGGGTGAGGTGCGTCCTGTGTGTTCTGATCGTTGGTATAAGCGTGAATAGTGGTCATCAGGCCATTTACAATACCGAATTTATCTTCCAGTACCTGTGCCATTGGCGCAAGGCAGTTGGTGGTGCAGGAAGCGCAACTGATGATCGTTTCGCTGCCGTCCAGGGTATTGTGGTTCACGTTGAATACGATGGTCTTCAGGTCGCCTGTAGCAGGAGCGGAAATCACCACTCGTTTAGCGCCTGCAGTAATGTGTGCTTCAGCTTTTGCTTTATCTGTAAAGAAACCAGTGCATTCCAGTACTACATCCACACCATGATCTTTCCAGGGAATTTCGGCGGGATTTTTCTGGGCATAAATTTTTACCTCATCGCCATTTACGATGATGGAGTTTTCCGTGGCTTTTACTTCAGCGTCGAAACGGCCCTGCGCGCTGTCGTATTTCAAAAGGTGAGCAAGAACTTTGGGGCTGGTAAGGTCATTAACGGCCACTACATCAATTCCCTGCATTTTGTATATCTGGCGATAAACAAGGCGGCCGATACGACCGAAACCATTAATAGCAACTTTAACTGTGCTCATTTCGGGATGTTTTAGTTTTAAAAGAGGGCCGAAGTTACAAGATTGCGGGGAAATGTGAAAATCTATAAGGTTCCTAAGATGAGGGTGAGCCGGAAGTCCAGAGTCCGGGTCAGGAGCCCGGGAAGTTGAAAATTGAATATTGAGCGTTGATTATTGAGAATTTTACGATCTACCGAAAAAATATTCAATATTCAACGCTCAATTTTCAATGGATTGCGAATGATCAGGAAAAGAAGGGCGCCACAAACTCCACCGAGAGTGTTGAGGAGCAGGTCGTCAACATCAAATACTCCCATGCCAGTATATAGCTGGACCGTTTCAAAGAAAAGGCTGATAAGAAAAACAGTGAGCATGGTTTTGAATACCCTGCCGGTCCGAAACAATAAAACAGGCAGAAGAAAGCCGATTGGAATGAAACCAAGGATATTGCCACCGATATTCCTGTATTTATAACTATTACTCATGTCGCTGTTGGCGATGCGCTGAATGGAGGCAAATAACTGGAGATTTTTTTGTTTAAAGTCATAGCCGTTTTTTCTGTGATTTACTTTTTTCATTACCTGAGTAAAAGAAACAACAGGCTCTTTAAAAAGAATATATTTTGTGAGAATGCACAAATTTGCCAGCAGCAAGAGCCAACAAATAATCTTCAGAAAAGGGATATTTTTTTGCATCATTGTTATTATAGCAATCAAAACTGCTGCTTGCCGGCAAGCCGGGCAACCTATTTCTGCCAACTGACATATTTCATCTACCAACTGTCATGATTTTCTTTTGCGGGCACGCAGGAAATGCTGACCTTCCACCCCAATAAGTAGTTTGATCATGAGCAAACGATGGTTATTATTTTCCCTTTGTTTTATTGCTTTTTATTACCTGCTGCATCTTGCTTATGATATGCCGAATATTATTCATGGCAGTTCAGGGCTTATGGATTGGCCGGCCGGCAAGCATGGACTGGCCTTAACAATTGCAGACATCATCAGTTCTTTTCTGTTCGCCCTTATCCCCTACCTGATATTATTTTATCATTACCCGAAAAAG